>JBIKLJ010000381.1:0-3278 GCA_044359895.1 Pirellula sp. | reverse complement strand
CTTGCCCATGCGGACCAAAAGACTTTTTGCCAGCATTTTCATCCGGCAGCGACCGAAGCGGTTTCGAGCCCATTGGGCAGTATCTCAACAGGCAAATTCGCAGCCGATTACTTCTTGCAGCTGGGGCGCAGCCTTAAATCCTTTGGCTAGCTTAAGCAAGCTAGGGCTTCGATGGTTTGAGATCTTGTTGGTTGCGGTTTTCCCCCTCACTTTTCCGCTGTCCGTCGTAGCACAAACGCCGCTTCCAGCGACAGCTCAAGCGTCCCCTTCCACATCCCAAGGACTGGTAGCCCCCAATGCTAGCTCTGGCGGAAGCAGCGTTGTCACCATCGATCCGAACCAATTGGTCCTGAATGCAATCCATTATGCCGTCTGGAGCGCCCAGCCAATTGCATGCAAAGTCCATCAAAAAAGTCTAGCTTACGATCAATTGGTGATCGTCAGCGGGGAGTACAAAGCGAGTGGAGCTGGGACCGGCCAGTTTCGGTACACGGCACGCGTGTCATCTGGTGAGACCACCCTGGATACGATTCAGGTTTCCGATGGTCGATTGATGCACACTCAGATTGGTGTCGACGAACCGCCCAAGCGAGTGATCATCGATCAAGTTCGGCAATCGCTCGGAAATGCGATCCACTATGCAGACGAAAGACCAGAAGTCAGTATGTACCTTGCGATCGGAGGGCACGCTGAACTTCTTCGCAACTTGTACCATCGCTACATGTGGTACGCGGCCAAGGCGGGAACCATCGACGGGGTAGATGTATGGCAACTGGTGGGAAGGCTAAGAAACGAACCTCCGAAGTTTGCCGGGAACGCGCCTATCGACCAAAGCAACGTCCCTACCCCTCCTGCCGAAACCAACGTCCCTTCCGAGGTACGACTGACACTGGGCCGATCCGCCGTGCTGCCATACTTCCCTTATTGTGTGGAGTACTTCAAGCGTGTTCCGGGTGAAGATGGAAAGACGATGGTAGCTAAAGCGGTTTCGAAGTTAGTTTATTCCGAACCGACCGCAACCACCCTCTCGGAAAAAGACTTCGTATATCGGGTTCCGGAAAATGTTGTCAAAATCGACACGGCAACTCCGCTGTACTTACCCACGACGCCGTTTCCTGGCCAGATTGCGTTTCCGGTGAGTGCGCGATAATGGAGTTGGTTAACGCTTAGGAGTGCAAGATCGTTGCGAGCGCTTCGCCGGTGTACGAGCGTAAGCGAGCCGAGGAAGATACAGACTCGCGAACGATTCCTTCCTTCGGTTCTGGTTCCTTCTTCTTGCGCACTCCCTTCACTTTGGGCTTCACGACCGCTGGCTGGGCATACGAGATATTGGTAGCATAACTGACCAATTGTTCTGGCGGACCAGCGAAAACAACTTGCCCGCCGTTCTTACCTGCCTCGGGTCCCATATCAATGATCCAATCAGCGCATTTGATGACATCCAAATTGTGTTCGATCACCACCACGGTGTTCCCGTTTTCGACTAATGCATTGAGCACCAACATCAACTTGCGGATGTCTTCAAAATGAAGACCGGTGGTGGGTTCATCCAGCAGATACAATGAGTTCCCGGTCGCAGGCCTGCAGAGCTCGGCGGCTAGTTTTACGCGTTGAGCTTCCCCGCCGCTCAGCGTGGGAGCACTTTGTCCCAGTGCCAAATAATCGAGCCCGACTTTGCAAAGGGTATCGAGCATACCGTGAATCTTGGGCTGTTCGCTCATCACATCGCGTGCCTCGCCGATCGACATTTTGAGAAAATCGCTAATCGTCTTACCTCGATACTTCACTTGCAAAATTTCATGCGAATACCGCGTCCCCCTGCATGCATCGCATTCGATCCATACATCGGGAAGAAAGTGCATTTGAATTCGAAGCTGGCCATTCCCTTCACACTTTTCGCAGCGTCCACCGGGAACATTGAAACTGAAGTGCCCAGCATGAAAGCCGCGGACGAGCGAATCAGACATTTTCGCAAACAACAAACGTATGTGCTCAAAAACACCTGTGTAAGTCGCCGGGTTGCTCGATGGCGAATTCCCCAGCGGAGATTGGTCCACTCGCAGTACCTTGTTGACCAACTTCACGCCTTCGATCCGATCGTGCGGACCGGGCTGAGCGTCCGCGCGGTGAAGTGTTTTGGCAAGGGAGGGATAAAGAATCGAATTGATCAGGCTGCTCTTCCCGCTACCGCTGGGGCCTGTGATCGCGGTGAAGCATCCGAGCGGGATGCTGACATCAATATTTCGGAGCGTGTTTGCGCGTGCACCATGAATCGTCAGCCAGCCCTTACCACCAACCGCACGATCCGTCCAATCGCTTTCAGAAACCAGTTCCGAGCTCGTTAATGTCATATCGTCAGCGCATTGAATGCGTCGATGATCCGGCATCTCAATCATGCGTGTACCATTCAGGAATGGCCCAGTGATCGACCCCTTCTGCTTCACGATTTGTTTCGGTGTTCCTTGGGCAACAACCGTTCCCCCCAGAGGCCCAGACCCGGGGCCGAAGTCGCATAGCTGATCGCTGTTGGCAATCACATCGCGATCATGTTCCACAACCAGAAGCGTATTGCCCAGATCCCGCAATCGATGCATGGCCCCGATTAGCCGGCGATTATCGCGAGGATGCAAGCCAATCGTTGGCTCATCCAATACATACAGCACACCACATAGTCCGCTTCCCAGTTGACTCGCCAGACGAATCCTTTGCGCTTCGCCGCCCGAAAGAGTGTTCGCAGCTCGATCCAGGGTCAAGTAATCAAGTCCAACATCGTCCAAGAACTGTAGCCGCTGCTCAATTTCGCGATGAAGTTCGCCCGCAATCTTCTTCTCGCGTCGATCCAGGGACCAAGACTTGACGACGGCTAGCAATTCGCCGATCGGCAGGCTGGAAACATCAGAAATTGTAAAGTTGCGAAAACGGGAATGGGCCGCTTCCGCTCGCACGCGAGCTCCACCGCAAGCGGTACACGGAATCTCAGCAAGAAAACGTGCTAGCCGAATCCGAAGCCCAACATTGGAATTGGAAGCGAGTTCCAAGGCGGGGAAAACACCTCGATACTGAAATGTCATGAGAAGCTTGTCGTCGATTTTCGGCGACTTTTTAGTGCCGGATTCGACATCCGCTTGCAGTACTTTGATTTCGCGATCCGGCAAACCATGGAACAATATGAAGCGTTGGCCTATCGGAAGTTCTGCCACCGGTCGGTCGGAAGGGATCCCGGATTCACGACAGAATGCCTTGAGCATACCTCGCGACAATGGGTTATCCAACGAAGG
>JBIKLJ010000380.1:0-3290 GCA_044359895.1 Pirellula sp. | reverse complement strand
ACAGAGTGGTATACTCGGAGACAAGCTTCATTGCCTGATTGGAATTGGAAAGGGTGAAAAAGGAGGACCATTCCAGAATATGCCAACACCTGAACATATCGATTGGGATCGTTGGCTAGGGCAAGCTCCGGCTGTATCTTATTGCCCACAACGAGGTGATTTCGACTACCGATGGTGGCTTGAATACGGTGGAGGACAAGTTACAGATTGGGGGGCACATCATGGCGATATTGCGTTATGGGCGTTAGGAATGTCAGGCTCTGGACCGACTACCATCGAGGGAAAAGGCGACTTCGGACAGGTCGAAAACGGATTCAACTCTGCCTATGAGTTCGATTGCAAGTTTGAGTTTGAAGGGGGACATACAGCTCGTCTCTACTCGGGAAACAACGAGCTGATCATCAGCGGGGACAAAGGCAAAATCCGAGTCAATCGCGGTGGATTAACTGGCAAGCCAGCTGAAGAGTTGGGTGTAGCCCACAAGATTAGCAAGAACGACTGGGGTAACGATGCCGCTCCTAAAGATGGCCCACAAGGAGGCAACGGTCCTCAGTGGCTCCAGGATGCCATCGACAAACTCTATCACGGCAAGAAACCAGGCAATCACATGGGCAACTTCTTTGACTGCATACGCGACGGTGGTACTCCTGTTAGCGACGTCGAATCGCAGCACCGCAGCGCCAGCTTCTGCCATCTCGCAAATATTGCTATGCAACTAAAGCGCAAACTGAGCTGGAATCCCAAGCTAGAGTCTTTTGTGAACGACCCGGAAGCCAATGCGATGGTAAGTCGCAAGCAACGCGAGAAGTACAAAATTGATGTAGAAGTTTAGTTTTCTCTTGCCAACTCGTAGACTGTCACATCACATTTTCGAATCAAAATCCAACCGCAAAACAAGGTTACTAAATGACTGTACCGGGATCATCAAAAGTTTGTGTCGAATCTGAGGTCACAAGCAAGCTGACATTGGGCTTCGACCATTGTGACATCGGCACACCTCACATTTTGGGGTCAGCAGTGCTGGTCGATTCCGGTTGGGATGTCGTCGCAGGTGGCGTGGACATTTGGGAAACCAAGGACCAATTTCATTTCGTATCCAAAGTCATTACTGGAGACTTTGATGTCGCGGTTCGCGTAGCGAGTTTCACTCCTGCTCACTTGTACTCCAAGGCTGGATTGATGATTCGCGAGACGTTGACTGCAGAAAGCGCTCATTTGATGCTCGTTGTTTTTGCTGACAATCAACCTCGCAACAACAATCTCGGAGCTTACGAGATGCAGTACCGGGGGACAGATGGAGTCAATTGCCGAGCAATCTATCCAGCTGTCTTGCCGCCGGCTACACCTGAGTTTCCAGCTACGTATCCAAATACGTGGCTCCGTGTAGTGCGTCGCGACAATCTTTTTACGGCATTTGGCTCCAATGATGGTAAATCATGGAGGCTATACGCTCAGCACGAAATGCCCTTGAGCAAGTCAGTATCGGTCGGCCCTGCTTTAACGTCTCACCATGCAGAGCATGAGTCGAGGGCTGCCTTTCGAGACTATACCGAATTCACCCCCAAGGTTTAACAACGATGAAACGTCTAAAGATATCTGCAAACGGTCCAGTTCTCTCTCGAATGGTGTACGGTACCTGGAGAATCTTGGATACCAATCCAACGGTACAAGAAATCAATCGCCGGATACACGAGTGTTTGGCGGTTGGCATCACTACGATCGATACGGCTGAGATCTACGGACTATACGAGGTTGAAGAACAGCTTGGCGCTGCAATTGCTTTGTCACCCGGTTTGCGAAACAAAATCGAAATCGTGACGAAGGCCGGTATTTACGTCCCATGTTCCAGTCATCCAGAATGGAAAACGGCGCATTACAACGCCACAGAAAAGCAGCTTCGAGCGAGCCTTGAGAAATCGCTTCGTTTACTTGGCACTGATCATGTCGAACTCTTTCTTGTTCATCGACCCGACTGGCTAACGCGAGCAGAGGACACAGCGAGGGGGCTGAATGGCCTATTGAGTTCGGATCGCATTTTGTCGGCAGGCGTTTCAAACTACACCACCTCTCAGTTTGAGCTACTGAATTCGCATATGGATCAGCCACTTGTCACGAATCAGATCGAATTTCATCTTCTGCATTCAGACCCGATTACCGATGGGACGTTGAATCAGTGCGAAAAGCAGGAAGTGCTACCAATGACATGGAGTCCATTGGCAGGAGGAAGAATATTTGATTCTGGAAATCCGGCTGCAGTCAGACTAGAGATGGCGGCCAAGGAAATGTCCGCTCGCTACGGCGACGCTTCCTTGGAGCAGTTGGCATACGCATGGATCCTCGCCCATCCTAGCTGTCCTTTACCAGTGATTGGAACGAACAAAGTAGAGCGTCTTGAGACTGCGGCAAAAGCTCTAGAAATCGAATTACATCGAGAGGACTGGTATGCGCTTTGGGAAGCCGCGCACGGTCACAAAATTCCTTGACAAGCGACGCCTCACGTGGCAGAGGCTTCGCCCGAAGACCCCGCGATCGAGAAGGTTGTGGATCGGTTCGGTTGGCCTGAAGCAATTGGCGATGTGTTCCAGCGGAAGCAACATCCGGAAATTTGGGCTACGGTGAGAAAGGCGAGAGCGCGGCAAACTGAGACAGAAAAATCAAAACACCCAAACCACTTTGTTTTTCAGCGATCAAGTCGCCGAAAAAGAAAGCCTCTCAATCCGCAATCTGGCGTATAGCCAGAAGTTCGTAGAATGAGACAAGTACGGCAAAAGGCTCGCGAGACAAGCTCGGTAGCCTTTCGACAGCCACAGTTGAGCGAAGCGGGCGCAAACCTACCGTCGTAAATGCATATACGCAGTTTCACTGGCGAGGGCGAGGCACGTTGGCTGATTACGATGCGATCCGAAAAGTTATGCGATTGATCAAAATTGAGTCTACTGGACAACGCATCGGCTATCCCAAAATCGGGGCGGGGCTTGCCGGTGGTGACTGGGAAATCATTGCAGCCATTATTGAGGAAGAATTGGCAGGCGAAGATCATACGCTCGTTGAATACTCGCCAACACCGTAGCGAGGTTCCCAATTGAAACGATACTCAGGCAATCGAGATCCACGATTCGTTGCGATTCATCGTGGCGGCGACCTCGATTTGACTAAGCATCGGTTGCTCGTGTGTGGGCGGCTGACTGAGTTGAACACGTTTTGCCTTTGTTTACAGAAGTCCATCCGACCGACGCTCGCACCAGTCACGCAATTGCGATCGCTCGCGAGCTTTAGCAAAAGCTTATTCG
>JBIKLJ010000155.1:0-11822 GCA_044359895.1 Pirellula sp. | reverse complement strand
ACCTGAACCATCCACAATACCTGAACCAACAATACCTGAACCAACACGAACTGAGCCAACACCATCGGAACCAACACCATCGGAACCAACAGTACCTGCAACAGCACCGACTGAACCAGTACCGACTGAACCAGCACCGGCTGAACCAGTACCGGCTGAACCAACACCGGCTGAACCAGTACCGACTGAACCAGTACCGACTGAACCAGTACCAGCAGAACCAACACCAGCAGAACCAACACCAGCAGAACCAACACCAGCGGAACCTGCACCAGCAGAACCTGCACCAGCGGAACCTGCACCAGCGGAACCTGCACCAGCGGAACCTGCACCGACAGGAGGAGCAAAGTAATCATGGCCATGAATCAACGAGAAAAATATCTAGCAATGGGTGTCGGGTTAGTCGCATCCCTGTTTGTCGGCCAGTACGTTGTCAACTCGGTTCAGAAAGGCTACGCAGATAAGCTCCAAAAAATCGATGAGCTGAACAAGAAAAAGCAGGATCAAGATCTGCAGATCACCGCAGGTGTGATTGCAAGTCAGAAGCTTGTGGCTGTCGTAGGGCGTTCATTGCCAAAGCTTGAAGAGAAAGCTCGCGCTGACTACATGGAATGGTTGATTGACTTGGGCGAGTCTGCAAACTTGCGCGAGCCGACTCCTAGTTTGGTAGGTGATCAGAAGGATCGTGATGGTGCCTATCATCTGTTTAAGTTTCAATTGAGCGGTTCGGGAACTATCGAGAACGCCACGAAGCTGCTGCATGATTTTTACACCAAGGATTACTTGCATCGTATTACACGCTTCAACTTAGCCCCAGTAACTGGACAACCAGATCAACTGGCAATCTCGATGGACTGCGAGGCAATTGCATTGGGTACTGCCAAAGAGAAACAGCCAGCACCACAGCAACCATCCGCCCGTATTGTGAAGTCCCTGGAAGAGTACAAAAAAACGATCGTGGAGCGAAACATGTTTTCGCCCATGAACCAACCGCCTAAGCTGGAGCCTACCAAAGTGGTGGAAGCCAAGATTGGTTTGCCTCTCGACCATACGGTCGAAGCGAAAGATCCCGATGCAACTCACAAAATCAAATACGAGTTGGTTGGGGAAGCGCCCAAAGGTTTAACGGTAGATCCTGATACCGGCAAACTCAATTGGAGCTCGAACGAACTGGGTGAATTCAAGGTGAACTTGAAAGCGACGGATTCGGGCTTGCCGCCTAAGTCTTCCACACAGCTTTTGACCATCAATGTCAAAGAGCTACCGCCACCTGCGAAGGAGCCCGTCATGTTTGATGTCGCGTCGCAATCGGTAGTAACTGCCTTGCTCGTTGGCAAAAATGGTCCCGAAGCGTGGGTGCATTCAAAGACCGACGACAAGAAGTTTTACTTGCACAAAGGTGACCAGCTGAAACTTGGCGGTATCGAAGGCAAAGTGGTGGATATCGGCCTGAATTACGTTGAGTTCGAAACGGAAAGTCGACGTTGGGTCGTCGGTCAGGATGAGAGCATTGCGGACGCCTTCAACCGCGG
The DNA here is from genome assembly GCA_044359895.1 of Pirellula sp. Lineage (GTDB taxonomy): Bacteria > Planctomycetota > Planctomycetia > Pirellulales > Pirellulaceae > JBKCUI01. Next base: position 10,290 of record JBIKLJ010000155.1, on the reverse strand, counting down.
TCAAATCGATTGATACCGCTGCTGAAGCACGTACCAGCAACGGTCAAGGGAAGCGGCTCGAAGAACCTTAAAACCGATACTCGGGATTTTCCGGATCGAAATCAGCATCGGTGATACCGACGTTGAACTTGAGGTTCTCGTACGTGTAGGACTCCAGTAATTCGGGCTCTTGCCCCTCGGCTTTTGGCCATGTAAAGCTCGCGTACTTGATCGGCACAAGTCGCTCCTCGTCCATGTAAATTTGAGCGAGATAGAATTCGAAGCCAACTTTCTTGCCGTCGATCTCAACGAACGGTTCTTGATGAATCACCTCAAGAAGCTTGCAAGGTACTTGAGCCAATTCCACATTTTCGCGAATTCGAACTTCCGCAGGCCCCAGTGACTTATCCAGTTCACCTCGTTCTATCAGCTTTCTCAAGAGCTTCTCAATTCCGATTTCTGTGATGGGATATCGGTTGCCTGCCATAGCAAGCCTGCTTTGAGGCAAGAGATCAACGCTGACCAATCCAAACAGTCCAGCTTCATGGGCTTTGAGCTTGTTGCCATTCTGATCTTGAATCCACAAGACTTCCCGACCTGCTTGTGACTTGGGTGCAGTTGTCTTGAGATAAACAGAAACTTTGCGTGCTTCCCCCGACTCACTAGGGCTGTACCGAAGTTTCATGGCCATGGTGGAGGATGGATAGAGCGTTTTTCCGATGCGTTCCTGCTTGACCAAGTCGGCGGTGTAGTCGCGATGCTCTTGAACATGATTGGCCAATGCACGCCTTGCTAATTCGAGCAATGGATCCAAAGCATGCGCAGCCACATCGTCCGACTTAGGTTCGTCCCGCAAGGCCGGGGGTGTTGCTTTGTTTTCTCCGGTGACTGCTATCTCGGTAAGCGAATCTTCGCCGGTCATTTGATTCCAAACGACCCACACAGCGCAGGTGGACAAAGCCAAAAAAATGCCCGATCCAATCGCTAGTCGTGCAAGCCAAACTCGGTGCCTTTGTTCAGCCACGGTTGTACCTCGTCAAGTGTTAGAGTGCGAGCGAGTTCGAAGCCCCGACTTGTCAGTGAGAAGTCGCGGTGAATATGATGCATTACGAGTCCATTTTTGCACAAGGCACGAAACCCCTCTAAAAATCGTACGGTGGTTTCGGGATGGTTTGGGTCGCGAAACGCAATCGTTTGCACCTCGTCCAGCTCGACATAGACCGCAAGCATGCGGGAGGGAGCTTCGAACGCGGCATTCACTCCCTTGAGTTCGATGACGCCTCGGTCCTTGGCGGCGTAGAGAATCGCCTTGGATTCTGGCATAAGCAGATCTGCTGACAGGTAGCTTGTGGCGTCTAAAGTAACCATAGCCTCAGCGCTAAGTTGCGCGAGTGCCACTAGCACTGGCGCACCGGATCCGAGCGCATCCCAACTACCGCTCAGGTAATTGTCGAGCGGCTGCATTTTGGACACGTTTCGAATCGGTTTTGAAAAGTCGGATTCCATGAATGCCGATGATGTGGAAAGGGATTACGGATTGTTTCTCGTGGTAAATCGAACATAATCCTAAGCGATTCGAGTTGAGTTCACCACGACAACCCGGGTCGTTTTATCGATTTGAACATCCATTCATCCTCTCGGAGAGCTCTCACATGGCCTTGGTTCCGCTTCGCAAAGTACTCGATCACGCAGCTGAGCACGGCTACGGTGTAGCTGCCTTCAACGTCAACAACATGGAGCAGATCCAATCGATTATGGAAGCGGCTCAAGAAACCGATTCGCCCGTGATCATTCAAGCTTCGAGAGGGGCTCGATCTTATTCCCAGGATGCGTTCCTGCGTCACCTGATGCTAGCTGCCGTGGAACTGTACCCTAAGATTCCGATCGTCATGCATCAAGATCACGGCAATTCGCCCAAGACCTGTTTGTCCGCCATCGAAAATGGTTTCACTTCCGTCATGATGGACGGTTCCCTGCAAGAAGACGGCAAGACCCCCGCGTCTTATGACTACAACGTGGCTGTCACGAAAGAAGTCGTTAAGTTGGCTCATGCCAGGAACGTCTCCGTGGAAGGAGAATTGGGATGCCTCGGTTCTTTAGAAACTGGCGGCGGAGAAGCAGAAGATGGACACGGTGCCGAAGGCGTGTTGAGCCACGATCAGCTTCTCACCGATCCCGATGAAGCCGCAAGGTTTGTGGCTGAAACCAACGTTGATGCATTGGCGGTCGCGATTGGAACAAGTCACGGTGCCTACAAGTTCACTCGCAAGCCTGACGGCGAAGTGCTTGCCATGTCCCGAATCGAAGCAATTCACAAACTGATCCCCAATACACACCTCGTGATGCACGGCAGCAGCAGCGTTCCACAAGAATTGCAAGATATCATCAACCAATACGGTGGCCAGATGAAACAAACTTGGGGCGTGCCCGTCGAGGAAATCCAACGTGGAATCAAGAGCGGTGTCCGTAAGATCAACGTCGACACCGATTGCCGTATGGCCATCACGGGAGCCATTCGTAAGGTTCTTGCCGAACATCCAGACAAATTTGATCCACGCGATTACTTGAAGCCAGCTCGGACCGCCATGAAGGAAGTTTGCAAGGCTCGCATGATTTCGTTCGGCCAAGCCGGCAACGCAAGCAAGATCAAGTAAGTAAACAGCAAAGCTCTCAAGTTGCTTCAAGTTAAGGTGCGTTAACCCTACGGTGTTAGCGCACCAATTCTCTCACGATACTAAGTGCTATGGCATCTTTTCTGGACTAGCGATCCCTATCGATCACACCTTGAATCGATCACACTAGTAAGGGGCAGCGGAGTTTAGATCCGTTATACTGGAATTCTAGTTCGATGACTGCACTCTTTTTATGTGGTAGATGTATGACAAAAAATAGTCTGAAGGTTTCCGTTGCGATTGCTTTTATTGTTTTTCTTTTGAACACTCAAAAATCGGAGGCCCAGAGTTCCAATACTGCGATTACACCTGATGTCGTGTACGGACATAAAGATGGAATGGCTTTGACTTTTGATGTCTTCCAGCCAAACGAGAAGCCCAATGGTGTTGGGGTACTGTTTATGGTCAGTGGCGGTTGGGTGTCCACTTGGACCGAACCGAAAAACCTAACGCCTCTGTTTACACCCTTGCTCAAAAGTGGATACACCGTGATCGCCGTTCGACATGGTAGTAGCCCCAGATACGTTGTTCCCGAGTGTGTGGCAGACGTTCAACTGGCATTGACCTACATCGCAGACAATGCCTCTCAGTGGAAGATCGACAGAGAACGTCTCGGCGTGTTTGGCTTCAGCGCTGGCGGGCATTTGTCTTTGATGCTCGGGACTGCGGGCGGCGTCAAGCAAGGTGACTCGCCCATTGCCCGGGTGGCTGCCGTTGTCGCTGTTTTCCCACCCACTGATTTAGAACCGTACGTTGATTGGAAGAGCCCACGCCGTCAGGAGTTTCCTGCTCTTCGTTTCGATCCGGTGAAGGCCGGCGCCGTCTCGCCCTTAAAGTTGGTTTCGAAGGATGATGCTCCTACTCTTCTTTTCCATGGTGACAAAGATGAATTGGTTCCTCTTTGGCATAGCGAAAAGATCGACGAAGCATTTCAAGAAGCCGAAGTCGACAGCAAACTGGTTGTCATTGAAGGAGCCGCCCATGGATTTGATGCGGCCGGCAATGCGAGATTGGCAAAGGAGATGGTCGAGTGGTTCGACAGTAAGCTAGCCCCTAGCAAAGAATAAAGAATCGAGCCCAGCGAAAGCTTAGACTCGGATATTCGAGGTCTAGTTAATCTCCGGTTCCATTTTCTGTACAAGCTTGGTCGCGTTCATGCCCAATGCAGCAAACGAAGCAATCAAGAACGCCAGGGAGCAGGCGGCAAACACGAACATCTGTCCGCTCCCGGTTGCTTCGCCCCATTTCAATAAAGGTGGGACCATCACGGCGCTAAATGCCGCGCCAAAATTTCCCCACATGTTTGCCCAGCCATAAATGGCCGAGGTGTTTCTGCCTCCCACGTCTTGAATGAAGGCCCAATTGGAAGGATTCCCGACATCTGTCATCAAAGAGACCATTGCACAGCAAGCAACCACCAGCCAAACGGAACTAAAGGTTGGGCACAGGATATAGGCAATGCTCGCTAATGCCGTGGAGCACGCCAGTGGAATAGATCGTCCCCATCGCAATCCCAGCAACGCAACGGATCGATCGCTTGCCCAGCCTCCAATCAATTGCCCAGGCAGCCCGCATGCCAGCACGAAGGAAACCATGAGCGCCCCTACGGCTACGCTGACCTGGCCACTTTCGGCAATGTAGGTGGGCAGCCAATTGATCAAAAATGCCCAGCCTACATTAACGCAAAATTGATTGATAGAGTTCATCCACAACGATGGACTTGAACTGCAGGCAAGCAGCATGGGCACAATATCACGGGCTCGAGCCTGGCGATCGTCTGGTGGAATACCGATCAGGTCGCGTTCCTGTTGGTTCACGCCTGAATGCAATGCGGGTTTATCGCGAACAACCCACCAATAGGCCAACGCAGTTCCAATTCCTAAGACCGCATAAGCGATCAGCACGCTGCGCCAGCTGCCCAACTGAAAAATCAGGAGCATCGTAATAAAGGGGGCAAGCGTCCCCCCCAACCGACCACCAAAACTAACAAAAGCGCTAGCGATTCCTCGTCGATGCAAGGGAAACCAACGGCGGATCACTCCACCGGAAGTGGGGTACGCGCCGGCTTGAGCGAGCCCGAATGCCAATCTCGCAAACATAATGCCGGAAAGCGAGGCAACGCAGCCTGTTAAACCAGTGACTAGAGACCATAGCAAGATATAGATCGTGAGCATTTTGCGAGCTCCGAATCGATCGCTGGCCCATCCTGCTGGAATCTGCAGCAAGGCGTATGTGAAAAAGAATGCCCCGAGCACTTTCCCAATTTCTTCTTTGGGTGCGCTAAAGTCCGCCTTGAAGGACTCGCTTTTCACGATCTCTCCCATGCAGACTCGGTCTAAATACAGCATGAACGCCATCAGCATGCTGACCGCAATCACTTGAAATCGGACTTTCGATGCAGTCATTCGCTTGAAGCTTTCTAAATCGTCAGAGTTCGCGCCCTTGCCACCACGGGCCAACGTTCTTTTGCATTTGCATTCTCAACAATCCAAACCTCACTGTGCAAAGCGACGGTCGGGCAAACATGCCGTGGGATTCCATACAAGACGGACCCTACATGAAACTCGTTCGAGTGTTCCGTTTGCAGCACCATATGTTCCTCGCTGTGTCCCACGATGGTTGCGTCTTCTAGTCCTAGCCATCGCGCCCTCGGTTGCGGCATTTCCGAGGCAATGGCCTTATGCCCCACATCCAAGCACAGGCGGTTGGAGGTGGGTTTGCTGATCACCCGAGCCAGCAACAAAATCGCATTTTGAAAGTCCAAATCGGGCGAGATCTCCGGCTGGCCGCAGTCCCAAAGCACTGTCGTCCCCGCGCCAACCTCGACCCCTTCGTGGCGAGCCAATATCCGGCTGGTGGGTGTTCCGCCTGCGATGATATTGGGCACCGGATGGCCCTCCTTTTCCAAGGCTTCTTTCATGGCCCACACAGGCTCGAAGGCATTCGTTGTTTGCCGAGTCAGCAACTCCAAATCGGGTTCATGCAAGTGACCATCATAAGCATGGAAGCCAGCGGCCCGTACCCCTTCGGTTTTGCATTTCTCCCGATAGACATCCATGGCAGCTGGTCCTGGTGCGATTCCTGTACGATTCATTCCAACGTTCAAGTCGATGTACAGAGGAACAACAACCTGCTCCGAAGTCGCCATTCTGCCAATCTCTCGAACCGATTCAAGATTGTCGACGATGGCAGACAACTTCGCCGCCGGAAACATTTTGATCAAGCGAATGAATCGGGCAATGTTGGGACCGACAGGCTGATAGGCCAACAAGATATCTTGGCCGCCTGCCGCTGCGGTCATTTCTACTTCGGCAATCGTCGAAGCTTTGAATTTGTTAATCCCATGTTCGATCTTCATTTGCACGATCTGAGCCATCTTGTGTGTTTTCACATGAGGCCTCAGTCGTTTTGCATCACCCACCAGTGCGATCATACGACGTAGATTCTCGCGAATACGGTCGGGGTAGACCAACAAGGTGGGGGATGGAATCTCATCGACGTTCTCGACTTCGTACCAGTTTTTCGTCATGCAAGCAGTTCCTTTGCGACCCGAGTGGCAGCGGCTTGAACCAAAGATAATTCACCACCGCCGGATTTGTGTCTTAATTTAGCATGATCAAGACCGAATTGGTGCAAGACGGTTGCGAGCCATTCATGATGCTGGACAATTCCCTCGACGGCATGGTGTGAAAAATCGTCCGTCTTGCCATGCACATATCCCGCTTTGAATCCCCCGCCTGCAACCCACATGCTGAAGCCGTAGGTGTTGTGGTCGCGGCCGACCTTTTCTTTGGCATTTCCTGAAGCTGGAACTTGAATCACCGGTAGCCGCCCCATTTCGCCTCCCCAATGGACGATGGTGGAATCCAAAAGTCCTCGTTGCTTTAGGTCGCGAACCAAAGCGGCGGCTGGTTTATCAATTTCGTTGCACCGGAGCGGTAGTTGCGAAAGGATCGAATCATGATGATCCCACGATTGGCCGTTGTTAAAGATCTGGACGAAGCGAACGCCGCGTTCCACCAATCGTCTTGCGATCAGGCATCTCGTTCCATAGTCGCGGGTTACTTCCTGGTCGATACCGTACATGCGATGAGTATCTTCGGATTCTTTTGAAATATCAAAAGCGTCCTTGGCCGCGATCTGCATTCTGCCAGCAAGTTCGTAGCTTGCCATCCGAGCCGCTAAGTCATTCTCATGGGGATGTTCTGCTAAGTGGGCAGCGTTAAATTGCTTAAGAAAATCGAGTTGGCTTTGTTGTGCTTGGCCACGCATGTATTCCGGCGGATCCAAGTTCAAGATGCGAGGTTCCATGGGTCGAACGACCGTCCCCTGATAAATCGAGGGTAACAGACCGTTGGCCCAATTTTCCCCTCCGATCAATGGCAATCCGTGAGGATGGGTTAGGGCGACGAAGGCGGGTAGTTCTTGCGACTCGGACCCAAGTGCATACGTTAGCCAGCTGCCTAATGTCGCTCGCCCTGGAGTTCCCATTCCTGTGTTCAAAGCGTACATCGATGGCAAGTGATTGTTCACGTTGGTCTGCATCGATCGAATCAAGGTGATGTCGTCGGCGATCTCGCACATGTTGGGAATCAGGTCCGACATTTCGATTCCGGATTGACCGCGCGGAGCGAATTTCCATTGGGGGCCCATGACCAAACGCGAGGCTTGGGCGGGGTTGTCGTACTGGACTTCACCGGGGAATTCTTTCCCGTCCAGTTTCTCAAGTTCTGGCTTGGGGTCAAACATGTCGATCTGGCTTGGTCCACCGATCATGAACATGCTGATCATGGCCTTCGCACGAGGTTCAAAATGAGGTTTTTTTGCCAACATGTCGAACGTTTTCGGCTCGAGGTCGGGCTTAATGGGCCCCTTGTCTTCTGCCAACAAGCCATCTTGTTTCAGGAGCATAGCCGAAGCCACGCCTGCAAGTCCAAAAGCGGACGAGTGCATCCAATGGCGCCGTGAACAAAGCGATGGAGTCATCGTAGAATCCTTTTTAGTCAATGTACAAGAATCGATTGGAAGCCATCAAAGTTTGGCATAGGCTTGCCAAAGCACGAATGTCGGGAGCGTGACTCGATTTTTCGATGGTCTTTTGCCATTCAGGATTGGGGTCGGCAGCAAACAAGGCTCGTTGGCTAACCAAGTAAGCATTGCACTGCTCAAGTTCATTTGCAGAGGGGCCTTTTGCAAACAATCGAATAAAGACCTCATGGATTCGTTCGTCGTTGGTCGGGTGCAGAGGCATAATTGTCTCTGCCATGTTTTCCGAAAACTCCAATACCGATTGGTCATTGAGAAAAAGCAACGACTGAGGAGCGACCGTAGAACAGCGACGAGCGTCGCAATTGGGGTTCATGACCGGCATATCGAATGTCTCAAGAAGATTCAGCGGCAAGGTCCTTCGCGATTGAAGGTACACGCTGCGTCGATACTTGCGAGGGCCCACATCTTCGACTCCGGCAAACAAGCCATCGTTGATCTTTCGTATGCCGATGGAAGCGCGTCCCACCTCGTCTTCGCAGACTGGAACGCTGGGACCGCCAACGGACGAGTCTAGTTTGCCAGACACAAACAGCATGGAATCACGAATCACTTCCGCATCCATGCGTCGAAGATTCATGCGAGAGTAAAGTCGATTGTCTGGATCCAGTCGTTCATGGTCCGATGTGCGTCGGGATTGTTGGCAGTAAGTTCTGGACATCAAAATCGATTTGTGGATCGACTTGATACTCCAGCTATGAGTGACCAATTGTTGAGCCAAGTAATCGAGCAATTCCGGATGAGTGGGGCGTTGACCGAAGGCACCGAAGTCGCTGGGGGTGGCAACGAGTCCTTTATTGAAGTGGTGTTGCCAGATACGGTTGACTGCGACTCGGCTTACCAGTGGGTGCGAGCCGTCGGTGATTTGTCTTGCGTACGCAAGTCGACGCCCTACGGACGTTTGGTTTTCGGCTTGTGCCAGAGGCAGATCGGTTAGGCTTCGCGATCGGGCCAAGACAAAAATTTCGGATGGCTTGACTTCCTGCTTGCGTTGTTCGGGGTCACCGCGAAACATGACTTGGCTTTTGGGGATCGATTCGATGTGGTCTCGTACCGACATGATCATTCGGCGGAGTGGTTTGGTTTTCCGCAGTTTGGCGACTTCGGCTTCCTCGGCCTTGAACTTTTCATGAAGAGGACCATCGTACACAGTCAGGTTGCCCGCGATGTCGTCGATGGGGTGGACCATGGGATTGGCGAGCAGCAACGTCTTTTGTTCTTCCGTTCGTTCGGCGACTGGCGTCGAGACAGCTTTGGTGACTGCTTCGCGCTGCGTTTCTGGGACATCCGCTAGCTTCTGAGCTTGGATCTTGACGGCAGCTTCCCGTTTTCTTTTGAGGATATCCTCGTCCCGTTGTTTTGCTTGAGCTTCGATCGCTTCGCCAGCCGCGTGGTCTGCGGCCGAAGTCATATCCACCAGACGCTGGTCCGGTTGCTTCCAAGGCTCTAATGGAAACGCAGGATCGAAGATGGCGCGGAACTTGTAATAGTCGTCGATGGAGATAGGATCATAACGATGATCATGGCATTGAGCGCAGCCCACGGTTAAACCCAACACGGATGAACTAACTACCTTGACCATATCGGCAACCGCTTGATTGCGATCGACCAGCTTGTTGTCGGTAGCTGTTACATCGGGAGCCATCCGGAGCAGGCCTGTTGCGGACATCAATTCAACATGATGTGCATTCTCATTATCCAGCGGGCCTTGAATCAATTCATCGCCTGCAATCTGTTCGACAATAAACTCGTTGTAGGGTTTGTCGTTGTTGATCGCATTGACGACATAGTCACGATAGTGCCAGGCATGTTCGCGTTCGCGATCTTTGCCCGAGTTGCCATCGGTTTCAGAAAAGCCTGCAACATCCAGCCAATGCCGTGCCCATCGAACGCCAAACTGAGGCGAACTAAGAAAATCATCCACCCGTTTCTCGTACGCATGATCCGAGGTATCCGCGACAAAGGCATCGATCTCTTCACGGGAAGGTGGCAGACCATGCAGGTCCAGCTTCAGGCGTCGCAAAAGAGTGGCGCGATCGGCTTCCGGCGAAAATTCCAAGCCCGCAGTTTCCAGTTTTGCTGCAATGAATGCGTCGATTGGATTGGTTGATTGAAGAGCAGGCTTGGTAGGGGTTGGTACTACGGGCTGAGTCGGGGGCTGGAAGGCCCAAAAGCTTAACTCTTCTTCAGTGAATCGGGCGTCCTCTACATTCTCGGGTTCGGCCCGAGCGGTCTTGGCACCTTGATCCAGCCAGCGTCGAATGGTTTCTTTTTCTGTGGCCGACAGCTTCTTCGCACCTTCGGGCATTTCATCCGATTCAATGCGGTTCCATACAAGACTTTCAGCAGAATTGCCATGCACGAGACCCGGCCCAGAATCACCACCGGCGACCATCAAACGAACCAAGCGAGTGTCTAAGCCACCTGCCAAGACCGGTTCTTCCCCGTGGCAATGAAAGCACATGGCTTTGAAGATGGGGCGAACATCTTTTTCGTAAGTGAGCGTTTGGGTTTCCGAGCCCGCCGCAAGTGGGTCGTTTGCGAAAGCGTTTGTGGAGATACCGCACAAGAAAGCGATAAGGAAAGTAAAAGC
>JBIKLJ010000379.1:0-3303 GCA_044359895.1 Pirellula sp. | reverse complement strand
GTACTTGTCTAGCTTTCGTTTGCTTAGCTTTGCGGTCCCCCCGGGCTCGGCCACGTACGGCAGGTGGGCAAACACAGGAAGAGGATAACCCAGGCTTTGCGCGATAAAGATTTGTCGTGGTGTATTCGGCAGGTGTTCAACGGCTCTGACCACATGAGTGATCTTGAAATCATGGTCGTCGACAACGCTGGCCAAATGATAGAGACAAGTTCCATCGCCCCGTTGAATCACGTGATCTTGTTCGTCGGACCATTCAAAGGAACAATCGCCTCGAACCAAATCATGAAAGGCGCATTGGCCAGCGCGAGGCATTTTCAAACGGACCGAGACAGGGCGTCCTTCCGCTTCGAACTTTGCTTTTTTATCGTCTGTATCTGCCATGAAGCTTCGATCGTAAATGAAGGCTCGACCTTCTTTCTGAGCGAGCTCCTTCTGGGCTTCCAGTTCCGTAGGCTTGGCGTAATCAAAATACGCATGGCCGGAATCGACCAGCCGCTGGGCCGCTGCTTGATGATGTTCCGATCTTTGTGATTGAAAATAAGGTTCGAACGGCCCTCCTACTTCCGGCCCTTCGTCCCAGCTAAGCCCCAACCATTTGAAGCCATCGAGAATTGGTTGTAAGGCAGCATCCACGTTCCGATTTTGATCGGTATCGTCGATGCGCAAAAGGAATTGACCACCAGCCTGTTTCGCCAGCAAATAATTGAAAAGGGCGGTGCGGACCCCTCCGATATGGAGATAGCCAGTTGGGCTTGGGGCGAATCGAGTGCGAATCGTCATAGGAATTCGAATTGGAAAATGGCAGAGGAGGCAGGGTGGTCAATAGGAATGGAAAGGTTAACATGGGATGCGGTTTTCGTCACCAAGCTGACGAAACGAACCGGTTTTTCATGGAGGAAGCTTTCAATGCGGAATGCGATTGCGACGGGTCTTATTCTTTTTGCAGGATTTTCCTGCGGTGCGCTCTTTCGAATGATCGGGGGAGTCCCATCGGCGGTAGGGCAATCCCCTTTGGCGCCAACATCCCGTGACCTGGGGGGCAACACCAACCAACCGTCAGCCTTGGCGATCGCTCAACCCATCCAAATCCCCAACGGCAATCCAGCTGGCAGCGGCCCCGTGCAAGGTCTTCTCTTTCCCGACGGATTCATCGCGATGACCTCGGAGGAGGCCATCAATGTCTCTGTTTACGACCAGGCAAACCGCAGCGTTGTCAACATCGCAACCCGGTCGATCCGCCCCGAGGCGTTTATGTTGGCTTCCGAAATCGAAGGCAATGGAAGCGGGAGCGTTTTCGATCAACAAGGACACATCTTAACCAACTACCACGTGATCGAAGGTGCGAAGGATATCAATGTGACTCTCTTCAACGGCGATTCTTTTCCGGCCGAGCTGGTTGGGCAAGATCCCGATAACGATATCGCCGTTTTGAAGATTGCAGCACCCGAATCCGTGCTGTTCCCAGTGGTCTGGGGGGACTCGAGCAATTTACGTGTAGGACAGCACATTATCGCTATCGGAAATCCATTCGGCCTGGAACGGACGATGAGCACGGGAATCATCTCCAGTTTGAATCGGCAAATCACTTCCAAAACCCGTCGTACCATTCGCTCCATCATTCAAATTGACGCAGCCCTCAATCAAGGCAATTCCGGAGGGCCACTTTTGAGCTCACGCGGCGAGCTGATTGGAATGAACACCGCCATTGCAACTCGCAGCGGCGATAATGCGGGAATCGGATTTGCAATTCCCATCAACACCATACGAAGGGTCGTTCCTCAGTTGCTCGCAACGGGACGTGCACAACGCCCCACGATTGGAATCATGCAAGTTTTTGAAACGGACAAAGGGCTATTGGTGGTCAACCTGACACCGAATGGACCGGCCGAAAGAGCGGGCCTAAGAGGCTCCAAGCTCGAACGTCGAAAGGTTCGGCGTGGCGTTCTGACCATCGAACAAGAAGTTGTCGATCACGGGCAGTCGGATCTGATCGTTGGAATCGATGGCCAAAAAGTAACGAAGTCCGACGACTTACTCAGCGTGATCGAAACGCGGAAATCGGGCGATCAAGTGGTTTTGAATGTCGTTCGCGACGGCAAAGTGTTCCAGCTGCCAATCATTTTGGGTAGCAGCGATTGATAAACTGTTTCGGATTTATCGGGTTCGACCGAGTTCGCGAACCCTTTGATCCTTTTTGAATTGCATCGAAAATTTTGCATGACGCACAGGATCGACTGCCATGGTGTTTTCCTGACGAGGCACGTGATCCAACAGCAGCTCGTTCACCATCCAAAGCTTTTCTCTTTCGACATTCCATTCGGGCGATTCCATTTCCATGTGAATCCAAAGCCATCCCTTTTCTTGTTCCATTCCAATCCACTTGAGCTGCGAGCGACTTGTGTCAGGCTGAGACTTCTGTGCGGCACCCGCTTGAGGATCTTCTTTGGCTTCGGACTGGAGGATGGCTGTCAGTTCTGTCAGGTTTGTTGCTAACGCTGTTCGGCGTAAAAACAAATGCTGGTTGATGTACAGAGTCGCATTCGTGGGGAAGTCGGCATCCTCGACGCTGAATTTTTGACCGAGCGATGGGTTCGCCAGAGCGGCCTCGCGAGTCATTGCAAGCTCGAGATCTTGTGGATGCAAGCGCAGCGAGACCTCCCAGCGATCAGTCTGGGAGTTCCAAGTCATTTGGCCAACACAAAGGTGAAAGGGGTGCACAAAGGCTACCGCCGATGACATTGGAGCTGCGATCCCTGCCAGCAAGAAGCAGAAGAGAACCAACCATTGGCGAGCAGACCGAACCCATGCCATCCAAAAGTGATTTTGAAGTGAGTTGGCAATCGTCAGCTTTGTCTCATTCACGATATCACTTTGACCTCAAAGGATGCATCGGGTACATCGGGTGATCGTTGCGTCTCGAAGAAACGCAGCTACGAAAAAGAACGTAGCTGCATGAAAGCTAGAATCGATTCGAAGAGAAGCTTAGGCATCTTGCTTCTGTTTCTTATTCTTCTTTCTCTTCTTCTTTTCTTTTTTCACTTCGGGCTCGGCATTGGACTTCGCTTCGTCCGCTTTCATTTCCGTCTTGCTAGCTTCCGCAGCTTGACTTGCCTTCGCCTTTTCAGCCTCGGCCTTTTCAGCCTCGGCCTTTTCTGCCGCAGCCTTTTCTGCCGCAGCCTTTTCTGCCGCAGCCTTTTCTGCCGCAGCCTTTGCGTCGGCTGCCTTCTTGGCCCGTTGCATTGGGTTGTCTTCGGCGTTCAAACGCGCTTTGAACAATTGGAATCGGCTTGGTTCCATCAGGGG
>JBIKLJ010000032.1:0-35453 GCA_044359895.1 Pirellula sp. | reverse complement strand
ACTAGATTAGTCAAAATTGGCGCGCCGGCTTTCAAATCGCAGTTTCTCTGCGCCGATGCCTTTGAGGGGCACGGCTAGATCAACTGCTGAAAGCCGGAACGTAAGGGATAAGCTATAAGGCACAGAGATCGCAGAGGGAAGACGAAGTCTGCGGGCGCTTTGTCTCTGTGTCCTCTGTGCCTCTGTGTTTCCAAATTGCTTCGGAAGGCAAAAAGTTTGCAGGGACCGTTTGTTGTTTCGAGCCAACATCCGAAGGGGAGCTCCACCAATTGAACATTCCCGATCGAGAACAATGCTTGCTGTCGAAAAATGGGGGCCGAAAGATAATTCACGAAAGCATGGTTCTAAATTTTTTTCGACCCACATCTTTCGACAGACTCTTTCCGTACTTTTCGTTCGTACGAAGTGACCTCAAAAGGTCTCAGCATTTGTTCGGACAGGTAGTTGCAAGTTGAGTTCGGATTTCATATTCTGAATCGCTAGTTCATGCATCGATTCTTTCGACAGCGTAAGTCCCGATGAGATTTGGAGCATTCGTCGGGAGATGACTTCACGGTACTTCTGCACTGTAGAAGATAACCGATCGAATCCCAACTCATTCTTTCGCAAGGTAGTTTCGTGATGCTGACAAGACATCTTCCTGTTTTGGCTTTGTTGATCGGCTGGGTAGGTACTTCCGTCGGGCAAGTACCTGATTTGAGCGATTTCGATTCAAGCGAAGACATCTTGCAGAATTACCTTGTCGAAGCAGACGAATGTTCGACGGACAGAACGGTGCTTTTCAACATCGCGGAAACAAACCACCTGAAGGAACAGGGAGATCTTGTGCTGCGCAATACGGTCGGATTGTGGATCGTCGATTCGAAAAAGAAGATCTCGTACTCGTGCAATCAATTGACCTCCGACGGTGGAACGGCAAGGAGATCGATTCCGATCGGTACGAGCCTTTGAGCTATTTACGCGCCATACATTTTTAGGTTATCTCGAAAGGCAGACCAAAACCCAAAGTCGCGTTGATACTGTTCGGGCGGCATTTGGGCCGAGAAGCGGTTCAAATACTCCAGCCATTCGTTTGCCTGGTTCGTGAAGGAGAAGTTTGCTAACGACCTCGGATTAATCCAGTCAGCATCGCCAGGCTCACTGCTTCGCACGTATTGTCCGTCCTTATCAAAATGCATGTTCGCCGTAAGGAGCTGCGAACTCATTTGCAAGACTTGTAACATGCGGTCTTGTTCGGACATGTCTTTCGTAGTTGCTTCCCATGCCATTCGAACTTTTGACGGTGTGTTGCTGTCAGGAAATCGAAATGTGTTGGCTGCTCCAACCGAAGTCAAACCATCACGATTTTCGTCTACCTGCGCATCGGGCGGCAGTAACAGATTGATCGCCGATTCGGATGATAATGACTCCGGTCGAATCGGGTCAGCCAGATGATGGACTTGCTGAATCGTCGCCAAGTCCTCGCTGGAGAGTTTCTTGAGGTAGGACTCAGGAGAAGCGTAGCCGCCATTTTCGTAGGCATTGACCAAAATTTGCTTGTAGTCCGCTCGAAGATCATCGGCGGTCTTGTTTTCGCGAACGCTTGGGCTACCGCTTCCAGCGATAAAGGTATAGCGGGTCGATGAAAACTCATTGAACCATTGTTCCCAACTGGACCCTACGGCTTCCACCAAGGGAAGGGACTCAGGAACCGGCTGAGCCGATGCAAATCCCTCGCGACCCATTTGCTGAAGCACTGCGGAAAACACATCCTGTACCTGACGATCACCCGATTGCCGCTGACCAGAAACTTTTCCTTGGCCTAGAAGACTAGAGTAAGCATTTGTCGGAGATGAAATGGAGTCCATCATTTGAATCTACGAAAGTACGAATGCAAGCAAACAGGAACGCGTTCGAATCCTTTTTACTTATCGGCAGGCTCGAAGCGATCCGGGAAAAAATCTCAAAAAGGAATAGGAGCGAGTCAAGGAAAGATCTCAAAGGGACACAGGATTTATTCGGGTAGGTGGTTGCAAGTTGAATTTGGATTTCTTATTCCGAATTGGTAACTCTTGGATCGGTTCTTCCGACGGAGTTTCTCGGAGATTGTTGCGGCCCAAGCGATAGCCAAGACGAACAGAAGGCGCGTCCTTCTTTTTACCGGAAGAAATTGCACGCCCAAAGTGCACGCCACTGCGACGGAACTGCATATCCTTGCGAACGAAGCGACCGACGTGCTTTTTTTTGACCTTGCGTAAACCCTTGTTCTGCCCACCTGAAGCAGTCTTACTTTCCTGTTTGTTTCTCGGGGTGGGCAAGGTAGACTGAGTACCCGAAACATTGGTCGGACAGACATGGGGCAGCTAGGTGAGGGAAGCGGCTGAGCCAGATGCTTGAATATCGCAGCCAGAAAGAGACTTGAGACATGAAAACGAGATGGATGGAGCATGAAGACGCGAGCAACAAAGACATACGTGACGAAATTCTCCGGATGTTGTTGATGCTGAAAAGCGGCGAAAGCATTTGCCCGTCCGATGCTGCGAGATCCTTCGGAGCGAAATGGCGCGAGATGATGCCGGCCGTTCGTGAGGTTGCGGTGGACCTGGTTCGAGACGGGATGATCGAAGTCACTCAGCAGGGCCAGGTGGTGGACATTGAGGAAAGGAATATCGAGTCGATCAAGGGGCCAATCCGGTTGCGATTAGCGAAGAAGCAGGCGGAAATCGATTGAGCGAGATATTGGTGACAGAATCGCGAACGTTGGGAGACCGCGTTCGAAGGGCCATTCAGTTAGAAAGTTCTGCGATCAAGCTCGGGAATGTGCACCCGAATGCGTCATTTCACGACTTGAATTACGGCCATTTCGAACGGGCATCTGCGGCGATTGGCCAAGCCATTGATGAAATGGATTCAGCATCGGTGGGGCTTTTGGTTTTGGAAGCCACGCGAAAAATGATGCAGGTGGTGGAAACCAACACCAGTCTTGGGACGATTCTTTTGATCGCACCTTTGGTGGTTGCCTGGCGTGAGGCAAGCGGAAGTCCCGGTTTGCAAGGAAACGTCGAAGCCAGGTCCGTTGCGATTCAAGCTTTTTTACCCGATGTCTTGAGCCGGCTCGATGCAAGCGATTCGGAGCAAATTTACCAAGCGATCCGGACTTCTCAAGCTGGGGGGCTTGGAGCTCGCGACACGATGGATGTGAACGGGCAGGCACCCATGCGGATTCAAGATGCGATGCAATTAGCATCAGCATGGGACGACATCGCGTTGCAATACAGTACGAACTTTGATTTGGTTTTTAGAATGGCACAAAGGCTTTGGCACGAAAAGCGAGCGAGTGTCAGCTGGCAGGATGCTGTTCGGCAGATCCAGCTGGAACTGCTTTCGGAAAGGGTGGACAGCTTGATCGCCAGGAAGCGAGGGATCGAGTATGCCTGCGAGATTCAGTCGCGAGCCAAGAGTGTGCTTCATTCGGGAGAATACGGTAGCCCCGGTTTCGAATCGGCCTGGTTGGAGCTAGATCACGAGATGCGAGACGGTAACCACAGGGGCAATCCTGGAACGATAGCCGATTTGATTGCAGCGGCCCTTTTTTTGGTCGACTAATGGCAGTCACCGTTAGCCAGGAAAGCGTATTGCCGCCGAGACGAGCACTTCGAAGTTGAACAAAACGTGTTAATCTCGGAAATTGGAGGTGGACGATGCTGTGGGGGGTCGCCTATAACTTAGGCCCAGGGGACGGATTTTGGAAATCATGCCGTCAACATTTTCAACCAATGGTTACTGCAGGATCACGTCTACGAATCTTTATGGCGAAAAACGAAGAAGCTTTTGAAGTCGAAGGGACCGTCACTCAGGCGTTGGCCAATACGAGATTCCGTGTTCAACTGGAAACGGGAACAGAGGTTCTTGCCCACGTTGCAGGCAAAATGCGAAAGAATTTCATTAGGATTGTTCCTGGCGACAAAGTTCGTGTGGAGCTTTCGCCATACGACTTAACCAAGGGTCGGATCGTTTTTCGCGAGCGATAAAACGCGTGCCCCCATCCGCGAGCCGTTGAAAATCGTCTATAGTACGCTGCAATTCAAGAGCATTCTGCTGATTTGTGCCAAGGATCGGTAGGCAGCCGCGAATTGTGTTCGCTGTTCCGTCTGTCATCCAATTAGGGAGATTTAGGTTATGAAGTTGAGATTGTTTCCTGCCGCAATCTGTTGTGCATCCTTTGCGGTGGCAACCTTCGATTCGCGAGAAAATTGCTACGCTCAAGGTGCCAAAACCAGCGCTGCTGAAGTTCAGTCCACCGATTCCGCGGATTCGGAAGACACTTCCGTCGTTACCGTCGCGATTGGTTCCCTTGATACACTGGTCCCCAACCTGCAACACTTGCTTCGCACAGCTGGGGCTGGAGCCGTGGGTGGCACTCTTTCGGGCTTGGTAAAGCAGTACGCAGCCGGCGTCGACCAAAAGCGTCCCATTGGCTTGTTTGTGGATCTGGATGAAACCGGTCAACCTGTTTCGGTAGCTTGCCTTCCTGTAAGCGATCTGGAAGCCTTCTTCGAGTCGCTCAGCATTTTCGGCGAGTCGAACGATCTGGGTGATGGCCTTTACGAATTTGATTTGAGTGGCAATTCGGTCTATGGCAAAAGTTCTGGTGATTGGCTTTACGTCGCCTTGACGGAAGACGCCCTTGAAGCAGTCGATGAAAACGCTTCAGGTTCTTTGGCTAAGATGCTTCAAAAGTACGACCTGCGTGTCAAATTGAACCCGCAAAACATCCCAGATGATTTAGTGGACTTCTTTATTGGGCAAATGGAGGCTGGTCTTGAGCAAAGCATGGCCACTCAGAACGAAGACATGGATGAAGAAGAAGCTGCTACCGCCAAGGCAACGTCGGAGCAGATGATTGCTCAGACAGAGGAATTCATTCAAGGGACCGAGTCTTTGGTCGTTGGCCTGATGGTCAATAAAGGCGAAAAGAAAACAATTTTGGACTTCGGCAGCAAATTCGTTGCGGATTCCAAGTTTGCTAAGCAGATGGAAAAGGCTGCTGCAGCCAAGTCTGTTTTTGGTGGCATCCCGCAAGATAGTTCGATGATGACTCTTCAGTATTATCAGCTATTTGAGCCCGAGGATATCGGCCAAATGGAAAAGATGATCGAAGGGTCGTTGAAGACGGCCATGAAAGAAATCGAAAAGAACGGTGACGCGGCAACGCAAGCCAAGGCGAAAGATTACATGAATCGCATTGTGGATCTCGTTCTGGAAGGTGCAAAGACTGGCAAGGCGGAAAGCGCCGTTGATGTTTCTGTCGATGGGCCGCTCAGCATTGTGATCAGCTTCAGTGTCGCTGATGGATCCAAGGTAGAAGCGTTAGCAGCTGATCTAGCGAAAGAGGCCGAGTCGTCGCCTGTTCCGTTCAAGCTGCAAATCGGAACTGGCAAATATGCTGGTGTTAACCTTCACAAATTGACGGCGGACCTACCGCCCGATGCGGACGATTCCGCTCGGAAAATTTTCGGTGACAAGGTGAATGTTGCGATTGGAACGTCAGCCAAGGCAGTTCACTTGGCAATCGGTAAGTCCGCTGATGACAATCTCAAGAGCGCCATCGATCGAGCCGGTAAGACTCCGTCGTCCGCTTCACAAATGATCAAGATGCGGCTAACGATGACGCAATTGCTTAACTACATCCAGTCCATTCAATCGACACCGTTCTCGGAAGCCATGCTGAATGCAACAACTTCGGGCAACGATCGAATTTCGATCGATAGCCAAATTGTTGAACGTGGGGCTGTTGTTCGGCTGAGCGTTGAAGATGGCGTGATCAAGGGTGTGTCTGCTGGCGTCAAAGCTGGCATGGCCTCCGGCGGCGGTTTCTAAGTTTCAATTTTTCGTTACCCAGAATCCATTGGCAGATATTCAAAAAGCCGGAAGTTCCTTCCGGCTTTTTGTTTGCTCTCTGGGGCTTTGGCGAATGTTCCGACGATCGGAGTGGTGACGAGTGTGGTAATGGCCATGGCTGTTTCCGCCTCGGGCCAGAACGAGTTGAAACATTCGCTAGATCAGAATGGAACGACGTGATATGTTGATGGGATGAACCAGTCTGCTATGAGTATCGAAGTTCAATCCAATACACTTGTGAATCGCTCTACCCTTGAAGCGAGTTTCGCGAAAGCTTATCAAGCTCAGTTGTCCTGGAGCCAAACCAAGGTGGCTTTTAGGACAGCGATTCTAGACAAGCTACGATCGCTTCTGGTGACGCATCGGTTTGAGCTAGCGGATGCGATCGAAACCCCATCCCGTCAAGATTATCGCGAAACGGTTTCATCCGAGCTAATGCCCCTTGCGGATACGGCTCGTTGGTTGCATAGCAAGGCGAAAAGGATTCTTGCACCTCGGTATGTGGATGCAGGCGGGTCGCCGATGTGGCTTGGCAGGTTGCGTTCCACGGTTTACCGAGTGCCATGCGGTCTGGTATTGATTATTGGGACTTGGAACTACCCGTTGTTTCTAACCGGTTCCCAGTTGTTGCACGCGCTCGCGGCGGGGAACGCTGTCGTCCTGAAGCCAGCTCCGGGTGCGGAGAAAATCACTCATTTGTTGGTCGAGCTGCTTCTGCAAGCAGGTTTGCCTGCGGATCTTGTTGTCGTGTTGGACAGCAGCCCGCAGTCGGCAAAGCTGGCGGCCGAAATCGGGGTAGACAAAGTCGTGATGACAGGCAGCAGCCAATCCGGCCGAGCGGTGTTGAAACAATTGGCGGAAACACTGACTCCGTCGGTGATGGAGCTGAGCGGCTGCGATGCTGTTTATGTTTTGCCGGGTGCGGACATGCATCGCGTTTGCGACCTGCTTTTGTTCGGGCTCAGGCTCAATGGCGGGGCGACCTGCATGGCGCCTCGACGAGTGTTTCTTCCCAAAAAGTCGACCGAGGTATTTCACCGTCTGTTATTGCAACGGCTGAATTCGGGAAAACAGCGCAACTGGACAGCGCGTGTTTCGAAGCGGACTTATGAAAAGATGCTTCTGGGTGTCGAGAATGCAATTCACCAAGGGGCGTCTGTGTTTTCGCAAGGTGGATTCAACGAAGCCTCCATTGCGGGTGGAACATCGCAAGATTTGCCCCTTCCGAGCGACAAAACGTTCACGACGGGTGAAGAAGAGATGGTCGACTGCGGTCACATGGTGCTGACGAACGTGAACACGAGCATGCAGATTTGCTCCATGGATGTTTTTGCACCGTTGATCATGATAGTACCTGTCGACGACTGGTCGGACGCGCTGCGAGCCGACTCGCGTTGTCCTTATGCATTGACCGTTTCGGTATTTGGGCCTAGGGAGGATGCGTTAAGGATTGTAAAATTCATATCGGCTGGTTTCATTTCAATCAATGATTTGATCGTACCCACCGCGGATCCGCAGTTACCCTTTGGTGGGCGTGGCGAGAGTGGTTTTGGGGTCACGCGGGGGAACGAGGGTCTTTTGGAGATGACTTTCCCCAAGGTGGTTTCATCCAGAATCGGGTCGTGGTTGCCTCATGCCAAGCCAGCGGAGCCTTCGGACGAACAGTTGCTAGACGGTTTACTACAATTCAACCATCACGCGACTTTCATGGGGCGAATCCAGGGAATGATTCAGACAGTACGAACCGTTATTTCCCAGCGAAAAGCGAAAAAAGACTAAGTGGTAGTCGATGGGCTTTTCCCATCACCTTCAATACACGCATTTACCGAGGATATTCATGATCGAACGAGCCACACGCACCCTCAACGTCGGTGTCATTGGCGGCGGGCTTGCAGGCCTAGCGGCAGCATGCACTTTGGCCGCTCGTGGGCATCGAGTGACGTTACTGGAGAAGAACGAATGGGTGGGTGGGAAGGCCGCAGTTCATCGGGACAACGGATTCCGATTTGATATGGGGCCAACCATTCTGACTCTGCCTTCCGTGCTGCATCGTATCTTCAAGGAATCGGGCAGGAAGCTAGAGGACTACATGGACCTTGTTGCTTTAGATCCTCAATGGAGATGCTTCTTTGAAGATGGCGGTGTGCTCGATTTGGTGGCCGACATTGCCAAGATGAAAGCGAATTTAGAACGCTTTTCCTCGAAGCCCAATGTGGGAGCTGGGTACGAGCGATTCATGAATATTTCGAAACGGCTTCACGAGGTTTCGAATAAATTCTTTTTCTGGCGGAGCGTGGGTGGAATCGCAGACACGATGGAAGTTGGGGGAGCTTTTTCCGCGACTGTCTTGAAGGATGTTTTAAGTCTGAGAATGGGGCGCTCAGTGGCTGGCTTGGTCCGATCCTGTGTCCCCGATGAACGAGCTGCTCAAATGATCGACCACTTTACACAGTACGTTGGGTCGTCTCCTGAAGCATCCCCTGCTGTCCTTTGCGGGATCGCTCACATGCAAACCGAAGAAGGTGTTTGGTATCCCATGGGCGGAACGCGCGCGGTGCCAGAAGCTCTGGCGAAGCTCGCTGTCGAGCTTGGGGTAGAGATCAAAACGCAAGCCGATGTGGAGTCGATCGATTCCGACGGCAAGGCTGTTCGAGGAGTGACCACGACGGATGGGCAGCGTTACCAATTTGATGCCGTCGTTTCGAATTGCGATGCGGTTCGAACTCACCGAGAACTTCTTCGTGGGACGACAAGTGAGAAGCAATTTGAGAAGCGACGCAAGTACGAGCCTGCTTGTTCCGGTGTCGTTTTGTATCTTGGGCTTAAAGAAAAGTACGATCATCTCCTGCATCATAACTTTGTGTTCTCCAAAGACCCCCATGAAGAATTTGACTACATCTATCGCCAAGGCAAGCCGGCTCCGGACCCAACAGCCTACGTGTGTGCTCCTGCATGCACCGAACCAGGGGTTGCACCGCCGGGTGGCGAGGCGCTTTACATCTTAGTGCACACGCCCTACTTACGCCCCAACCATGATTGGTCCAAAATGTTGCCCGAGTATCGGGAAGTTATTTTGGACAAGCTGGAACGAACTGCCGGTATGAAGGGCATTCGCGAACGCATTGTTTCGGAAAGCTCGCTCACGCCCGAGGGGATTCACAAGCGGTACCGTGTCTTGAACGGGGCCATTTATGGGCTGGCAAGTCATGGCCGTTTTTTGGGTGCCTTTAAACCCGCAAACCGTTCGCGCGACATGAAGGGACTTTATCTTGCGGGTGGCGCGGCTCATCCTGGCCCCGGCATGCCAATGGTCATGATGAGTGGTTGGATCGCGGGTGACACGTTGGATACCGACATCCAAAGCGGCAAGCTTGGCAAGGTGACTGTCTAATCGTAGCCACCAATATTGAATTCAAAACTCGATCTGCAACCAACCGCCCTTTGCCCGTAGTAACACTTGCGATCTACGTGGTACTGTTCGTATGTTTGCCGACACAGCCCTCCCGTGCTGAAGACCTTTCGGGACAGGTTCGCAGTCAATTTGAACAGCATTGCTTTGATTGCCATGGAAATGGCAGCGAAGAGGGCGGATTCAATTTCGAGAAGCTCGTTTCAGGTGAATACGGCGATTTTACTCAGTCCAAATGGGAAGCCGTTTGGAAGAACGTTCGAGCTCAAACGATGCCTCCTGCGGAAGCGGAGGCACCCAGTCAAGAAGTAAGATCGAAATGGGTCCATTGGATTCAAAGCGATGTTTTTCGATTGGATCCACAAAGGATCGACCCTGGCCACAGCGTGCTGAGGCGATTGAACCGTAGCGAGTACAAAGAGACGATCAAGCAACTGACCGACGTGGATTACGATGTTCGCGAGGAGTTTCCTGCGGATGATACCGGTTATGGCTTCGATACGATCGGAGAGGTCCTGACGCTGTCACCGGTACTACTAGAAAAATACCTTGCTGCGGCAGCAGACATCGTCTCCAAGTGCACCCCGACAGATGGCCCGACCCCCAAGGAGCAGATTCATTGGAGAAACCAATGGAAGCTTAATACGGCGGATGGACCCGAACCAGGTTCCTTATCGTTCGAGGAAAAGGGAGTGCTTCATTTGCGGCGGGATATCGCAATTGCAAATTCATACCGACTCGAAGTGGAGTGGTCGTTGGAAAATGGATGGGTTGCGACCGCTCAAGAAGGCATGGTCCGACTTTCCTTGTTAGACAACGAAGGCAAGCCGCGAATGTTGCGTGAGCAGAAAGTGAGTTTTCTGGCCGGCCAAAGAGGAAGCATGTCAACGGAGGTGGATTTACCGAAGGGGACGATGCACTTGCAGCTCGAGTTTATTCCGATGAATTCCGATGCTACCGTCACGAATGAACCATCAAAACAGCAACCGTATAGGTTCTCACTGAGTCGTTCTATTTTGGTGGGTCCACTCCAGGGTGGCGAGCTTGAGTACCGCGAAAAGTATCGTCGCATTTTTTTTAATGGCCCACCACCAAGTGATCCAACCGCACGCCGGGATCATTTGAAGTCCTTGTTGCGTCGATTTGCAGATCAGGCATACCGACGTCCAATCGACGAACCAACCCTGGACCGGTTGTGCGATATCGCATTGCTGGTTTCAGAAGAGCCAGGTAGCCGCTACGAACGTGGGGTTGGAGCCGCATTGCAATTGATTTTGGCCTCGCCAAGATTTTTGTTTAGGACAGAACAAGTTGCTGGAAGCGAGCCTGCTAAAACTTTGGACGCGAATCAGGCCGTAGCGAACGACTTGGCGGTTCCCTTGGATGACTACTCGTTGGCTTCTAGGCTGAGCTATTTGTTGTGGGGTGGGCCGCCGGATCAAGAACTCTATCAGGTGGCTGCCTCTGGCAAGTTGCATGAACAGCTGGAGCAGCAGTTTGAACGCATGATTGGCCAGGAGTGGCGACTGGAACGAGGAATCGAAAATTTTGTCGGGCAGTGGCTTCAGACGCGTGACGTTCATGAATCTCAGGCAGACATCCGAACGATCTTGGGGACCGATAGCTTTGAAGAGGCAGAACGAACGTTCGATTGGCAAGTCCGAGAGGCTATGGGGCAAGAGACGCGACGCCTGTATCAATACTTTCTAACGAATGATCGTCCGGTCGAAGAATTGCTGAATGCCAAGTACACGTTCCTCAATGAGAGGCTTGCAAAGTTTTATGGGATTGAAGGGGTCCAAGGAGATTCCATGCGAAAGGTGGACTTGCCCGCTGGAAGTCATCGACGTGGTTTGCTCACTCATGGATCGTTGTTGGTCGTGACCAGCAACCCGACTCGTACCAGTCCGGTCAAACGAGGACTTTTTGTTCTTGAGAACATCCTGGGTACACCTGCCCCTCCGGCCCCTCCGAATGTTCCTAGTTTAGAAGAGTCGAAGTCGGGCAAGCTTGAGCAGGCATCGCTACGAGAGATCTTGGAATTCCATCGACGCGATGCCGCTTGTGCTGCATGCCATCAACGTATGGATCCCTTGGGTCTGGCGATGGAGAACTACAATGCGATCGGGCAATGGCGAGACATGGAGCGAAGTGTCGCGAAGGGCCAGAACCAACGCGACGCTGTCAAGCAAGCGATCGATGCTTCGGGCAAGCTGATGTCGGGCGAATCGTTTTCTGGAGCGGAAGAGTTAGCTGAGATACTTGCAGCCAACCGCAAGGAAGATTTTTACCGTTGTTTGACAGAAAAAATCATGACGTTTGGGCTAGGGCGTGGAATGACCTATCGGGACACGACAGCCATCGACCAAATCATAGCTAGGACACAGAAAGAGGATGGCAAAATGAAATCTCTCTACAAGGCCATCATTACAAGCGTTCCGTTCACTCATCGCCGCAAAGATATTGCGGAGCCTACTTTAGCGAGCCAACCCTAATGAATCGAAATGCAATCGATCGACGCCGCTTTTTGCGAGCCTCAGGAATCGCGCTTGCTTTGCCAGCGCTTCCAAGTTTGGGAAAAGCGTTTTCTGCTTCCGCAGTTTCTTCGGCATCCACGTTGCGATTGTGTTACCTGTATGTACCCAACGGGGTCAATATGGAGCACTGGAGACCGAGCGGAGACGAAAATGCGTTAACGCTCAATCGCTCCACGGCCGCGTTGGAACCGCTTCGTAATGATCTGCGTTTTATTTCCGGCTTAACCCACCAACATGCCTTTGCGGGCAATGATGGAGGTGGCGATCATGCGCGAGCCAACGCGTCCTACTTAACTGGTCAAAGAGCTTACAAAACGGCTGGTTCCGATATTCGTATTGGGGTCTCGGCGGATCAAGTGGTTGCCCAGCATTATGCGGAAACAACACGTTTAAAGTCGCTTGAATTGTCTTGCGATGGAGTTCGCAAATCGGGCCAATGCGATTCGGGGTACGCGTGTGCTTACCAATTTAACATTGCATGGGCTGACGAACGTACGCCGGTTGCGCCGGAGTCCAATCCAAGGTTGGTGTTTGAACGTCTCTTTGGAAATGGAACTCATGGCCAACGCAGAGAGAACTATCAATTGCGACAAGCCAGCCAGCGATCGATGTTGGATTTCTTGAAAGACGAAACGAAATTGGTTCACCGCAGTTTGGGGCGGGAAGATCAAGCGAAGTTAGATGAGTATTTAAGTGGTGTACGAGATATTGAATCTCGCATTGAAAAGGCGGAGCGATTTGGCTTCCCGCAAGATCCTAATCATCCGACACCCTCTGGAATTCCAGATAGTTACCGGGAACACATTCGATTGATTTCCGATGTGTTGACGCTTGCGTTGGAAACCGATTCAACTCGGGTAGCGACCTTCATGTTCGCTCATGATGGAAGCAACCGATCCTTCCGCGACATCGAGATTGGAGATGGGCACCATGATTTGTCACATCATCAACGCAACGCGGATCGCCTAGAAAAAATTGCAAGGATCGACACTTTTTATTGTGAGCAACTAGCTTATTTTCTGCAGACGCTGAAGGATCGTAAGGATGCTAGTGGCCAATCGCTTTTGGACAGTACCATGGTTGTATACGGCAGCGGGATCAGTGATGGAGACCGGCACAATCATGACGATTTGCCAGTGATTGTTGCGGGTGGAAGAAAGGCAGCTGGATTCCGCGGCGGAGTGCATCAAAAGCTTTCCAGTCCAACCCCCATGTCCAACTTGCACTTGGAATTGATCCAAAAGATGGGTGTTTCGCTGGACCAGTTTGGTGATTCGACCGAGCCGCTGCGACTTGTCTAGGAGCTTGGGGAACTGTCGCAGCCTCCATCAAACCGCGTTTTGAGTCGTAAGAAATGAGACTCGAAGAGATGAAACGATAGAAATGCAATCAAGGTAATCAGTCCAAAGATGGAAGTTACGTAGAAGATGCTCGACAAAATGGGATGAGACGGTAGGTAAGCGACCAAGCTTGCTAGGGGAAGAAGTGTGACGACTGGTAGCTGCACAACATACATTCCATAGGAATACTTCCCAAGAAATCGCAATGCCGGATTTTCAAAGATCCAGGGTAAGTGCGACTGTTTTGGGCTCAGCAAAACGATAGCCATTCCGGCCATGAAAAAAAGTCGGACCAGTAAAGCCGGTACCCCCATAATTTTGGTGCTAAACATGGAAATGAAAATCAAGATTGCAATGACTCCTATCGCGGCGATGGGTGCTATCCGTCGGATTTGATCGTGGTGAACCTTGGACTGCAACAGTGCCGCAAGCAGTGCACCTAGGCACAAGGCGTCAATGCGGAAGATCGTTAAAACGTCAACCGCGACATCAAGACTGGCAATGGGGTCTGCCAAAGCCCTGGCAATTGCCACTGCGGCAACGGTAAAAACACAAAACCAACCAAGCCGTTTAATAGGAAGCAGCATGACGATTGCTGGCCAAACTAGGTAGAAGTGTTCTTCCACGGCCAACGACCAAAAATGGTCGAATGGCCCAAAACACCAATCGTTGAGCCAGGACACTCGGATGTTTGATGTGTAAGTCCAAAGGTATGCCTGTTCTGATCGAGCCTTTTCAAACGCATGCCCACCTAGCCGAGATGGTAGGACCCATAAGCCGATTGCAAGGCTGGCAAAATACAAAGGGAAAATGCGAAGCGAGCGTCTTGCGATAAAGTTGCGAAAGTAATTAGGCTTGCCTTTGGCTCGGATCAAAATTCCAGTGATCAGAAAGCCGGACAAGACAAAGAAAAGATCGACACCGCGTCCTCCTAGCTGCGATGCACTTTGCACGACTGCGATGGCAGGGTGACCAGTTCGATCAAGTTCTTTGCACAGTCGATACAAAGTGACCATGAGAATGGCTAAGCCTCGCAAACCATCTAGTGCAAGGCAGTGCGATTCCGGTGACCATACTGGTCCTTCGTTATCCAGGGGCGTTTGCCTCATTGTTTATCAGTCAAGCTCCTTGTTATCCTGCTTTGTAAAACAGAAGCTTGTTAAAGCTAAGAAGTTCATAAAGAACTTCGTGCTAGAAATGGCTTTGCGGCTATTGAGCTTACGGTACCCGATTTCGCGTGAAAGAGTTCGTTTGCCTTTCCGATAGGGCCACCAAAGGGTTGCAAATTCTTCATCATAAAAATTTCGTCAAGGAATTTGGTGTGCAACGGCGGTGTTTCGCCGCGTTGAGTTTGGACAAGTAATTCCAAAAAATTTGCTCCTGCCAAATGGGAGACAGGATAACCACCTCCAAAACGCATGTTGAATTCGATAAGAAAGAGTTGGCCGTCTCGGTCGATGATGTCGATATCGCATGGGCCGATGATGCGAGCTTTCTCACCTAGCGATAGAGCTGCGTCGATAAGATCTTGCCGACGAGTGGTGATCGCTAGTTGGGTTTCCCCGTTTCGAGAAAGAAGCTTCCGCCAGGCGCTGATACTCATTAATCGGCCGCTGAGATCTCCACACAGTTCGATATTAACTTCTTCTCCTGCTATCAGTTCTTGATAAATATACGGTGTTGTATCTTCTGCCGTGGGAAGTAGATCATCGATATCGCGAATGGTACTAACTCCGACGCTCGCTGATCCAAAGCGTGGTTTTCGAATAAGAGGTAGGGGGAAAGTACGTGCTTCTTCCGAGTTCGTGGTTGTGCGAGGAACAGTCACTCCGTGCCTTTGAGCCCAGAGAAATGTTTCCCATTTATCAAAACCAAACAATGCGGTCTCCTGTTCAGGAAAGAAGCATGATACACCTTGTGCTGAGAGTTCATCACGAAGATGGGAGAGTTTGGCGACGTCAGGGTCCGTAAAACTTAGGATGGCGTTGATGTTGTGTGTGCTGATCAAATCGCGGACGGAAGCAAGGTATTGAGGATCGTCGATGGCGGGTACCAATACGGCTTCGTCGCAGCTTGCAAAGCCAGGAGCAAAAAGGCTGTTACCGCTTCCGATAATATGAACGTTTGGATCCGCTTGGCGGAGATAGTCGGCGATATAGCCTCGTTTTCCGATTGTGGAAAAAAGCCATGTTGTACTCATTTACCTGCCCCGATGAAATTTCCAAGCGTTGGTCGTTGCCGAATGATTTTGTTTAAGTCTACGGAATAAATGGGAGCTGGGGGGATGATAAACTGTGGCGCAAGGCAGGCGGAGTAAGCGCCGACGTTCGAGACATGGACCAAATCCCCTGGGCGGGGTGTTCGGCCTGCGGGGAGGGTACCGATCTGGTCGATTTCCATGCAAGTACCTCCGTAGAGCCGAGTGGATTCGGACGACGGCTCGGAAGGATCATCGTGAGCGGTAAGGAGATGGCAAGGGGGATGGACGGTGGAACGAAGGGGGTTTACGTCAAACAGCGAACCATCGCAGACCGCAATTTGGCCCGTCCCTCGGTTTTTCACGCTAACGATTCGAGTCAGGTAGTTCATGGATTCGGCAAGAACAGCAATGCCTGGCTCTAGAATGATTCGAGGGCCTTGGCTTCCCCATTTCTCGAAGGCATGCTTCCCAATGATCGTTGCAAGTTGCTTTGGATCGTCGATAGGATAAGTTAGCTGTGCTGCAATCTCGGGAGGAGGGGTGCTGCCAACACCGCCGCCTATGTCGAGGTACTCTGGCTTGATTTCCAGCAGCTCCGCGATCTTACTTAGATGGTCAATTCGATCGCAATAAGATTGAGCGTCGCGCCGGGATGAATGATGTGTATGGAGACCAATAACATCGATACAGGGATTCTGAATTAGCTTTCGGATTTGGCTGACAGCATCAGAGTCTCCAAAATCAATACCAAAGCGGCTAATGTTGCCATTCTTGAGCGTGGCAGCGGCTCGAAGCCCCAGTCGGAATGGCTTATCGAGGGTACCGATTGTGGTCGCAGCTTGCAATTCGTCAACAGAATCTAGGTTTAGGTCGATCGAGTGTTGGTAGCAATAAATGAGGTCTTCCAGCGACTTCACGGGGCCGTTCAGAAGTAGTTGGTTTGGTTGTGCTCCGTTCTCTTGTGCGAGCATCATCTCATGGCGTGAGACGACCTCGAGACGGTTGCCATGGGAGAGTACTTGTCTGAGTATATGCGACAGGTAGTTTGTTTTAACGGAGTAGGTGATTTCAGAA
This sequence comes from Pirellula sp., assembly GCA_044359895.1. Classification (GTDB taxonomy): domain Bacteria; phylum Planctomycetota; class Planctomycetia; order Pirellulales; family Pirellulaceae; genus JBKCUI01. The sequence continues at coordinate 19,013 of JBIKLJ010000032.1, read as the reverse complement.
TTGGGATAATGGATAGAAAGACCATCGCGCAATGTATTCATTGCACCGAGGATTTTTTGAACGTCAAGCAGATAGAGCGGAGTGCCGTACTGGGCTGCGAGACCGCTTAAAAGCTCGGCAGAGGTTAGCATAAAAAGCCATGAAGGGGATTGAAGCAATCGATCGTCCAAGAACTGTAGCTCATTGGTACAAAAGAGCTGCCCTAGTTTCTTCAAAACGAAGAGTTTTTTTGCTGGACCGTGGGTGCCCCAGAAAGCGTGTTTCGAGAAGACATCAGGTGGCAGCATTTGTTGCAAAACCGCAACTTGTAAGGGTGTCAAATGGCAACATTCATTTTTCGTGAGCGTGCGTTTCGCAAAACAACTCTCGCAGGTCGCGAATTTGAAAAACGTGGAATTTTGCTAAGGAAAAATCAGGACAGTAGCGTAATCGCGATTCTCCTGTAGAGGTTTTGGCTCGGGTGCAACGGAACAGGAATGCCAAGTGCATTACTAAACGATCGAATCAAGTTTCTGGCACTTCGACAGATGATGGTTCCGTTCGAAAGCAACCAGAAAATCGTGCTCAAACCGCAATTTGAGCATAAACCTTATTTTCGTTTTTTTTCAAGTTGAGTTAACTACAATCTACTTTTTGTGCCTCATCAAGATATGACTGCCAAGGACAACGCAACGATGGAAACTTCACGAAAGCAACCAGTGGGTTGGAATAGTGTTTTAGCGAACTTTCTGAAACCTTTTCTTTTTTTGAAGGTGGCAGTCTTTCACGTCGCGATATTTGTGGCGGTTTACTGGATCGCATTTTTGTTGCGATTTGATTTTGAGATACCGTCCGAGCACTGGCAGGTGTTCTGGGTAACACTTCCTATGGTGGTGGCTGTCAAAATTCCAGTGTTTTTTTCAATGAGCCATTTCCACAGTTGGTCACGACACGTTGCGTTTCCCGATTTGATTTCATTGGTTGTCGCAGCCCTGTGCAGTTTGGCCGGACTGGGCGTACTGAATCACTTTGAGTCCACCTTCTTTATACCTCGGGCCGTTCTGTTGCTTGATTTTGCAGGCACCATTTTATGTCTTGGCTTATTGCGATCGAGCTGGCGACTATTTCATGAGCATGCTTGGCCCATGGTACGCCGCAAGCATAAAAGTAGAGCGCTTTTGGTTGGTGCAGAGATAGCCGACAAAATTTTTGCTCAACGGCTACAAACTCATGCAAGCTTTCCATTTAAGATCTGCGGTTTTTTGGACCGTGATGTAGAGCACCGAGGTCGCTTCATCGGTGGTATTCCAATTTTGGGTTCAACCGCCAATCTCGTGAGCATTGCCAGGCGGCAGCGTGTCAGTGATGTCATCATCGTTGCTGGTAGCCTAACGGGCAAGGAGCTTCGCGAACTCATGGAACGTTGCGAGACGGCCAATTTGAATTTGAAAATCATCCCACCGCTCGCTCAGTTATTGGATGGCAACAAACGGATTCCGGTGAAGCCCGTTGAAATTTCTGATTTGCTACGTCGTGATCCCGTCCAACTAGATTTGACAGCTCTGAAAAACTTGTTTGAGGGAACGACAGTATTTGTTACAGGAGCGGGGGGAAGTATTGGTTCGGAGATTTGCCGTCAGTTGCTTGCATTCCCGTTAGATACCTTGGTGTTGATTGAGCGATCTGAAGCCGCGCTTTATACCATTGACATGGAGCTTAACAACAGGAAAAAAACTTGTCGCATTGTGAATGCATTGGGCGACGTTACCGACACGAGCCGGATGCGCAGTCTTTTTGCGAAACATCGTCCCGATATCATTCTCCATGTTGCAGCACACAAGCATGTACCCATGTTGGAAATGCATCCAGGCGAAGCGGTCAAGAACAATGTTTTTGGAACAGCACAAATGGCTGAACTGGCCGATGAATTCGCCGTCAGTCACTTTGTTTACATCTCCACAGACAAGGTTGTGAATCCTTCGAGCATCATGGGGGTATCCAAGCATATTGCCGAAGATTATGTGCATGCGATGTCCACCGAATCCAATACCAAGTTTGTGGTGGTTCGATTTGGCAATGTATTGGGATCGGCTGGTAGCGTTGTGCCATTTTTTCAAGAGCAAATTCGCAGGGGTGGTCCGCTCACAGTAACTCATCCCGACATGAGACGATTTTTCATGGCGATTCATGAAGCGTCGCAATTGGTGTTGCAGGCAGCGGCAATGGGGCGTGGTGGCGAGATCTTTGTTCTCGAAATGGGGGAGCAGATTAAAATCGTTGACCTTGCTCGCGATTTGGTACGACTTTCCGGACTTCCCCGCGATGCGATTGAAATCGTCTTCACTGGAATTCGTCCGGGGGAAAAACTTTATGAAGAACTCTATTTTGATGACGAACAACGTTTCCCCACCGGGCATCCGAAATTGCATTCGGCACTTCATCGTCCGATAGACCTTGGGGAACTTCGTGAGACGTTAATGGAATTGCAATACCTAGTAGATGGGGACGCAGATGTCCTGCTGGCTCGCCTAAAGGAAATGGTTCCCGAATTTGTTGTTCCTGAATATTCTTCTTTCGACACCAGTGTTGCATACGAGTTTCGTTGTCAAACGCAATCGCGATTCGACGATATGAGTGAAGTTGATGACTTTCAATCCGAGACTAGCCAAGGAATTGGAGACCGAGCATGAGCACCGAAAAGACGACAACCGTACCATCGCGAATTTTTCTTTCGCCGCCGCACATGTCACCATCCGAGCGTGAACTGCTGCTGGAAGCGTTCGATTCCAATTGGATTGCTCCTCTTGGGCCGCAGGTAGAAGCATTCGAGCGTGAATTCGCTAAAAAAGTTGACGTTCCTTATGCCGTTGCATTAGCAAGCGGTACATCCGCCCTTCATCTTGCCTTGATCATCCTTGGAATCGAGCCAGGAGATGATGTGGCAACTTCGACTTTGACGTTCGTAGCTACGGCCAACTCCATCCGCTATGTTGGGGCGAATCCGGTCTTTATCGATAGCCAAGCGAGCAGTTGGAATATGGATCCGGAGCTGCTTGCTGTCGAATTGCGAGAGGCAACGCTTCGTGGTCGTCCAATCAAAGCGGTGTTGGCCGTGGATATTTTAGGGCAGTGCGCTGACTACGATGCGATTCAGAAGTTGTGCAAACAATATCAAATTCCATTGATTGAAGACGCTGCTGAATCGTTGGGAGCGACCTATCAGGGCAAGCCGGCTGGTGGATTTGGCGATATCGGCTGTTTTTCATTCAATGGAAATAAAATCATTACCACAAGCTCTGGAGGAATGCTTGTCACAGCCAATAAAGCTTGGGCCGACCGAGCGAGATTTTTGGCAACTCAAGCACGCGATCCATTCCCACATTACGAACACTCGGAGATCGGTTTCAACTATCGAATGAGTAATCTTTTGGCTGCGGTTGGTCGAGGGCAGTTACGTGTGCTTGATGAACGGGTAAAGCAACGCCGCGAGAACTACCGGTTCTATCAGCAAGAAATTGGTGGCCTACCTGGAATTACGATGGCACCAGAACTAGCCGCTGGGCAATCGACTCACTGGCTGAGTTGCATTACGGTGGACCCAAGTCAGTTTGGTGCTACTTGCGAAGATATTCGTTTAGCCTTGGAAAAGGAAAACATCGAGTCGCGGCCAGTTTGGAAGCCGATGCACATGCAACCCGTGTATTCCCAATACCGAGTTAGGGGTGGAGCTGTTTCGGAGGAATTGTTCGCCAATGGACTATGTTTGCCTAGTGGATCGAGCCTCACCAAAAGCGATCTGGCAAGAATCATTGGTGCGATCCAAGCCGTTCACGACCGCGCCATCACTAACCATGAATTCGATTTTCAAAAAGTATCTTCTGCGAATTGTTCGACTGTCGTGCTCACTGGGAGGCCTTCATGAGTCATAACCATTCTATGACTTTGTGGGATTACTATGGCGCGTTGTATCGCTACAAACTAAGAGCCATTTCAGTTGTCGTGATCGCTGTCAACCTAGGTTTTACCTGGATAGCTTACGCCCCTCGCGAGTACGAATCGGAAGCCAAGCTGTTCGTCCGTGTGGGCTGGGAGAATGCAGGTTTGGATCCAACGGTCAACAAAGTGGATGCTGTCGCAATCAATATCTCTCGCGAGAATGAGATAACGAATATGCTCGAGCATCTTCGATGTCGTCCAATCCTTGAAAACACGATGAATCTTGTTATGCCTCCTTCCCCGAACGACTCTCTTGAGGCCAGAGAAAAGGCGTTCGAGGGTTTTAAACGAAGAATTTCCATTACGTCGCCCAAATCGTCGATGGTTATTCGAATTGCAGCCAAAGGGGATACTCCCGAACAAGCCCACAAAACCGTTTCGTCACTGACGAGTCTCTATCTGGATGACCACCTCCTTTTGAGTCGACCAGCTGGGTCTTACGAATTTTTGGTGGAGCAATCGGATCGACTTCGGGAGGAATTCGAAACAGCCCAAGCTGAATTGCGAGACGCAAAGAATCGCGGCGACCTGGCGTCGATTCAAGGTCGACGGACTGCGTTGGAAAGCCAGATCAATGCCGTCCAGACAAAGATCAACGAAGTCGCTTCCTCCCTGTCTGCTTCCGAAGCGAAAATGCTAACTCTGCGATCCTCAATCGATTCACTTCCCGAACCATTGCTGAAGCAAATGGTGGCGGGAGCTCCCAATGACGGGATTGCTACGATGCGTGACAAACTGTTTCAGCTGCAAGTTCAATATGAAGAAGTTCGATCCAGGTTTAAAGCCGATCATCCAAGGTTTATTGCAGTGCAAGCACAGGTGGATGAGATGACCGCTTTGCTCAAGAAAGAAAATCCCGATCGCCCGCAGATCCTGCAAGCGATCCTCGCCGCAGACAATGCTAGCAAGGCCGCTTTGGTCGCTCAGAAACAAAGCCTTCAAAGCCAATTGTTAGAATTGCGAAATGAGTTGACCACTCTCAATGAAAACGAGATGCAAGTGACGCAATGCGAGATGAAACTGAAGCACGCAGAATCGAAATACATGGCATATTCGACAAAAACGGAAGACGCTCGAATCGATAGTGCACTTCTCAAGGATAAGATTTCAAACGTTCAAGTGATCCAGCCTGCCTCCATGTCCGTTCTTCCTGTGAGCCCTCAAAAATCCAGCATTCTTTTACTCTCTCTCATCTTCGGCGTTGCCGGCGGCGTAGCACTTGCACTATTGTCCGATCAATGGGCTCGTTTCCGAGAAGCTTCTCGTAAGCAATCCGTTCGACGTAGGGCGAGAGGGTTTAAATTCACTCGCGTGGCAATATACTAAGGAATTCGGGTTTTTCCCTGAATACTCAGCGTCCATTGTTCCAACTTTTATAAATTCTGAGCTAGGTTTGAGTCCGGATCGAGATATTGCTGTAAAAAATTGAACCCCATTGGCTTGCGAGCGAAGAAAGGGCAAAACAATGACGGTTGGATGCCCTGATGCGGTAGTCGGCTCGCAGGATAAAGCGGTGGGGTTCCGTCTTGCGTCAGGCGTATTCTGGTCCTTGGTCGGTGCGGTTGTATCGCGTGGATTGACTTTGCTGGCCACGGTCCTTGCGGCGCGCACCTTGGGGGCCGAGGGGTTCGGCGAGCTTGGCATGATCCAAAATACCCAAGGGCTATTTGGAGTTCTCGCGGGAGCAGGGCTAGGGCTTGCCGCTACCAAGTTTGTTGCCCAGCACCGCTCGGTCGATCCGATGCAAGCCAGTCGCAGCATTTTGTTAACCATGCTCATGAGTTTGGTGGCGGGTCTGCTGGGTGCGATCGTTATGTATTTTTACTCGAGCGAGCTAGCCGCGTCCGTGATGCAGGCTCCTCATCTGGTAGCTGAATTGCAAGTGGCAACTGGCTTGATTCTGTTCGGGGCTATCAATGGTGTGCAGTCCGGAGCATTGGCGGGGCTCGGCGACTTCCGAGCCGTGGCGCGTCTAACCATTCTACGCGGTGTTTTTTTGTTTCCTGCTCTTGTGATTGGAGTGCGTTCGGCGGGAGTGATGGGGGGGGTGATCGGCTTGGTGCTGACAGAGGTTTTAGCGGTGGTCGCAAGCCAGTTGGTTTTGGCCAAAGCTTTTCCAAAGCGTTGGATGGATGCCTTTCAGGGCCCCACGGTCTTGGCGGACGTCGGAGCCATGTTGCGTTTTAGTGGGCTGGCCGTTTCGGCAAGCTTAGCAACAACACTTGCCTTTTGGTTTGTGAGTGTCTTGCTGGTCAATGAGCAGAACGGTTATGTCGCATTAGGAGTTTTTAATGCTGCGGATCGATGGCGTCAGCTGCTGTTGTTTTTACCCGCAACATTCTCGCAGCTGGTTTTGTCGATGCTGAGCAATATGCATGGCAAGAAAGAGGCTGACGGATTCCGAAAACTCTTCCTAGTGAGTTTGTGGGTGAACATCGCCGTGGTCGCTGTACCAACTGGGTTGTTGATGTTGGTAGCACCGCAGGCCATGAATATGTTCGGTACTGAATATCGAGAGGGGGCTACAACCTTGATCCTATTGTCAGGATCGACGCTTGCCGTCGTACTCAACAACATCTTAGGCCAAGTGTTGATTAGCAAGGGTGCAATGCTTTGGCGCTTTACGATAGATATCTTGCTCAGCTGCGTTCTAGCTTTAGCGGCTTGGCTCTTGGTGCCGGTTTGGCGTGAACAAGGGCTGGCATTCGCCTACTTGATCGCTTACGGCGTGACTGCAGTAGCCTTGATACCACTTACGATTTGGTACTCGAAGGATAGAACGGAATCTCAGCGTTCATGAATGCAGCTGGCGACAAATTGAGTTTCACTCCGCAGGTTGCGTTGACGTGCGCAAATCTTGTTGCTCTCGTGGCGTTTGTTTGTTCGCCTTTCTCGCATGTGTACCCGATGGCGATGGTCGGTATCGTGGCCTTCACTTTGGTTCAGTTGTTTCTTCCTGCTTGCTGGGTGAACTTGGAATCACCCATTTGCCCTGGCAATATCGCTCAGTTTTTTTTCTGGGGCCAAGTTGTTGTGGTGCCGATTTTGATAGGCTACTATGGCCCAAGCCTAGGTACTTTGCCGAGCCTACCCGCAGGAAAGTTTATTGACTATGCGATTGGGCTCAAGGTCTTGGGGTATGCTTCTTTCTGCATCGCCTTTCAGGTTTTTGCATGTCTTGACCATACACGCAAGGACACGCGAAAGCGAAAAATGGCCTTGGGCTCTTCGTACGCTTTTATCGCTGCGTTTGCGGGCATCGGCATTGTTGGCTGGTTACTGCATTACGGAGGTGTCGGTGGGTTTCTCGCATACATCTCATCACCGGAAGAACAACGTTTGCGGGAAATGGAAGTAGCGACCATTGGTGGAGCGCTCGGGAATTTTCTTCGCCACTTCTTAGGCTTTGCGATCGTGTGGATGTGGAGCGAATGGGTCCTGCGCCAGAATCGGGAGGAGAAAGGCATGTACGTTGCGATTGTCTCAGCCGCCTTCGGTTGCATGGTAGTCTTCGCAAGTTTCGGATACAACCGCGGTTCCATGGTAGCGCCGATCTTAGGTATGACCGCCGCCTACTCGAGTCATGTTCGTCACATTTCGTTTACCTTCGTTGCCGCAGCAGGCAGCATCTTGCTTTTTGTTGCTTTCCTGTTTGGAGAATATCGCTCCACGTCGATGCAGTTTTCTGACCTGTCCGTTGACGAAGTCTCTTCGTTGGGTGATCAACAAGGATTGGTAGATAACATTCAAATCTATGCATCGGGCCCTCAATTGACAGCCTACATGCTGGAAAGACTGGAAGGTAATATGTATGGGCAGCACCGGAGCACCCTTATTCCCTCGATCCTTTACCCAATTCCGATTATTGGAAAGCCTTTTCGGGAAATGAGCGGCGTCACTATCTTCAATCAGTTAATCTACGGCGAAGCGGATGTGCTCGATCAGAACTTTCACTACGATGCAGAGTTCTATCTCAACTTTCAACTCGCCGGTGTGTTTCTGGGCTATCTTCTTCTAGGTTTCATTCAGCATTTTCTACAAATGCGATTTCGGAATGCTGAAAAACCGATAACAAGTTATGCATGGCTGATCATTGGAACATGGACCATGTTTCCCGGCAGCTTGCCGGTACTTAGCCAGATATGTGTTTATTCGTTTTGGCCAATTTACGCCTACGCCATCCTTGACAGAATACGAAATGAACCGGCGATTTTCGAGACTAAAGCAAACGAGAAAAGCAGAGTCGTGTTACCATGAAGATATGTTTAGTCGGTGGTATTTTTGGTCGCGACGCGACAATGCGTTCCAAGCATAGCGTGACGCCTGAAACAGTCTTGCTGGATGGATTTCAGAAAGCGGGTGTGGACGTTCATGCGGTGGGGCACTCGTATTTCTCGCCTTCTGATGAATACGATATTGTTCATGTGCATCATTTCGGAAAGGCCGCTCTAACCATGGCGGCGTCGAACTGCCGGTCAAGCTTTGTATTCACAGGTCACGATGGACCGATCGTTACGGGCTACGAACGCAACTGGACACGCCGACGAGCATTCCGATATGTCGTCGACAAGTCCGATGCCTTCGTTGCACTGTCTCGCGCTGAAGCGAGCTATTTCGAAGAAAACGGAGGCGCCGGCAAAGTCCACTGCATTCCCAATGGTATTCCCGCAGATGTATTTCGATTTACCAACGGGGCGGGCGATAAAGTCCAAAAACGCCAAGGGAAGGATCAGTTCGACATACTTTATGTTGGCCAGTTGATCGATCTGAAAGGCGTTGACTTGCTCCTTCAGGCATTTCAACAGATCCGCTCGCAATTCAACGTTCGGTTGCGATTGGTGTACCACAATGCGATGCTCGAACAAAAATTCAAGCAAATGGCTCAAGACCTGGGAATTGCCCAACACGTCGATTTCGTAGGCATCCTTGGTTCAACGGAACTAGCGCGCGAGTATTATGAAGCTGATTTATTTGTCTTACCAAGCCTCGCCGAATGCTTGCCAAGTGTAGTTACCGAATCGCTCCTGTGTGGCACTCCCGTTGTCGCAGCGGCCGTTTGTGGAGTGCCTGAGCAGTTAGATCAATATGGGCTCACTTTTCCGCCAGGCGATGTTCCCGCACTTGTAGCGGCAATCGAAAGCATGATCCGCGAACAACCTCGCTATCAAGCACTTGCTACCGAAATGCGTAACTACGCCGAGAAGAAGTATCACCCCCTGGCGATGGTCGAGGGACATTTGGCTCTTTATCGACAACTGATGGCCGAATCCAATTCGAAAGCGCGTAAGAAAAGCCATTGGACAGATGCGCTTGTGCGAATGGCGATCGCAGCCTACTGGTCGCGAGGCCGTAAGACCAAAAAGGGTTCCAAGCCATGATTGTCAATCATATCAGTGTTAGCACACTGCCCGTTTTATATCGCTTTGGTGGTGCTATTGAACGCCGCATCATGGAGACCGCGAACGAACAGGCTCGACGCGGCCACGATGTGCATGTTTACTCCGTTGGCGATCAGTCCGAAACAAAATTGTTGGAGGGAGTCACCTACCACTTCATCAAGTGCCGCTCGAAGCTGCCTTGGAAACATATCGAGTTCCAATACAAGGTTGCTCGAGCGATCAAGCGAGGACCGCAGGGGGGGGTACTTCATTTCCACAGCCAACCTGAAGGTGCTCTCATGAGCACCTTCGTGTCGGCAAAAAAAATCCTTCAGTACGATTTTTACTACTTTCGCGGTGGTCCCAAGTCGCCGTTGTACCCGCTATACAAACATATACTTCGCCGTTTCGATCTCCTGCTTCCTTGTTCTGAATTCTGTCTTGGGGAATCGCAGGCCTTTTGGAAACTGCCAACCGATAGGCTGAAAGTACTTCATAATGGCGTGAATTTAATGCAATTCCAGCCCGATCCCGATGCCGGAAAAAGAGAACGGGAAACGCTTGGAATCGAGAAGCGTGTGATCCTTTATGTGGGCCGTGTTTGTGAACAAAAAGGAAGCGACGTGCTTCTCGATGCAATCAAAAAGCTAAATGAAAGGCGGCAAGATTGCCAGTTGGTAGTCGCAGGGCCCATCGGACAATTCGGGATGAAGGAAGACCCAGATCGATGGCAGGAACGCATCGAGAAAGTGGGGGGCCTTTATTTAGGAGCAGTGGCGGAGAGCCGGCTTGCATCCATCTACAATCTTGCCGACGTGTTTGTGATGCCCACTCGCATTTACGAAATGTTTGGCATGGCTGCAGTGGAAGCTCAGGCCTGTGGAAAACCGGTGGTGGCGAGTGACTGTGGTGGTTTGAAAGAAGTCGTTCCCGATGATTGCGGAGCGAGATTCCCAGTCGGCGACGCTGCTCAATTCGCCAATGAAATCGAAAAACTAGTTGATGACCCGAATCGCTACGCGACCTGCTCAAAAAATGCACTTGCGAACGCGGCACAATATGATTGGAAAAACATCTGCGATGCACTCGACAGACTCTATACATCCTAAGATTGACGCTCGCGTTCGTGGGTGCGATATCGTATTTGCTTCTTGCATCCACTTTTTGCGAATCGAGTGTGGGCTATGAACTTCGCCGGTACGATCTCCGTTGGTCTCCCCTTTTTTAATGCTAGGCGAACGCTTGCCGATGCAGTCCGTTCAGTCTTGGCGCAATCTTATCGCGATTGGGAATTGATTCTTATCGATGATGGATCGAGCGACGGGTCCAAAGAGCTTGCGATGCAGATCAGCGATCCACGAATTCGCGTCATCAGCGACGGGGTCAATCGTGGGCTCAGTGCCCGTTTGAATCAAATCGCATCTCTTGCTCAGGGCAAGTATCTGGCACGAATGGATGCAGACGATCTCATGCACCCCGAGCGGTTATCTCGACAGGTCGCTTTCCTGGAAGCCAACCCGCAAGTCGATGTTCTAGATACGACCACCTTCACCGTGGATGATGACTTGACGCCGTTAGGGTTAAGAGGCGAAGAACCGTTAGACTGTCGACCTGAAGCAGTACTTCGAAACGGTCTGCTCATTCATCCTACCATGATGGCCCGCACGGACTGGTTTCGAAGCAATCCTTACGATGGCAATTATCTACGGGCAGAGGATCGAGAGTTGTGGTGTCGGACTTGCACAACGACGAAATTTGTAAGATTATGTGAGCCCTTGTTTTTTTATCGTGAAGGCTTGACGGGAAACGTTCGAAACTACGTTAGTACAGGACGAACTCTTCGCAAAATTCTAAGGCAATATGGGCCGCCGCTGATCGGTGCATGGCGTACGTCCATGCTAGAGGGGCAAATCATGTTGCGAACCCTTGTATACAGAGTCGCCACGGCTTGGGGGATGCAGGGCAAAATTATCCGAAAACGCAATCGAACTCTCACTGCTGACGAGCTGCATTCCGCGCGTGCGATCTTGTCGCAAATTCGCACCATTGAGTTGCCGGGTTTAGCCTTCGAGCCCGTTGTCGGAGATATGTTGAGATGATTGAGCAAAATCAGAATCGAATGCACGTCGATCGGCTACGACTCATGCACATGACGACCGTTCCGACAACGTTAAGCTTCCTGGAATCGCAGATACAGTACGCCAAGAGCAAGGGTGTCGATGTCCATGTGGTCTCCTCTCCTGGTAATGCGTTAAAGGAGTTCGAATCGCGGTTTGAAGTGGAGGCTCACGAGCTTCCCATGGAACGCCGCATCACACCATTTCGTGATTTGATGGCGTTATGGAAACTAGCTCGGATCATTCGCAAGATCCGTCCGCAAATCGTACATGGTCATACTCCGAAAGGTGGACTTCTGGCCATGTTGGGAGCTTGGTGGTGTGGTGTTCCGGTACGTATGTACCATATTCACGGCTTGCCAATGGTTACCGCAACTGGGATGAAACGAAGGTTGCTTCGTTGGTCTGAAAAAATCTCTTGCTTGCTTGCAAGCCAAGTTTATTGCGTTAGCAAATCAGTCCGCGAGGTCGCTGTGGAAGAGCGGCTTTGCCGAGCAGAGAAGATAGAAGTATTGCTTCATGGTACGATCAACGGTGTTGACGCAGTTACCAGTTTCAACCCTGACCGCATGGAAGCCAGCGCTCGAACTGATGTTCGGGAGATGTACCATATTCCAGCCGACGCATTGGTTATTGGCTTTGTGGGCAGGGTCGTCCGCGATAAAGGTATTAACGAATTATCGCAAGCTTGGAACCTTTTGAAGAAGGAGTTCCCCAGCGCGCACTTGTTGATCATAGGTCCCTTTGAACCCCAAGACCCAGTGCCACAGGAAGTCCAGCAGCAGTTGCAAAATGATGATCGTATTCACTTAGCGGGCTGGGTAGGACCAGAGCATATTCCAAAGCACTTGTGTGCATTGGATGTACTTGCGTTGCCAACCTATCGCGAAGGATTCAATACGGTTTTGCTGGAAGCTTCCGCCATGCGTCTGCCGGTCGTTGCGTCACGCGTGCCTGGCTGCACCGATGGAGTCCTCGATGGCGAGACAGGGATGCTGGTTCCATCCCATGACGCACAAGCGCTTGCGGATGCATTGAGTGTCTATCTGCGCGACGCTGGCTTACGCAGCCGGCATGGTACGGTTGGCCGCGAGCGTGTTTTGCGCGATTTTCGTCCTGAGGATATGAGCCGTGCGATCTATCTTGAATATGTTCGGCATCTAGGACTTCGCACCAGTTTCTACCGCCGCTATGGCAAGCGAGCTTTTGACTTTATCGTTAGCGCGACGGCCCTGCTGCTTCTGTCGCCGTTGCTGGTGGTTTTGATTGTTTTGGTGCGTTGTCTGCTTGGTGGTCCCGTGTTTTTTAGGCAGACACGGACCGGAGTCCATAAACGTCCCTTTTCCATCCTCAAGTTTCGTACAATGACGAACGCTTGCGACGCCAATGGAAATCTTCTGAGCGATTCGTTACGGTTGACGAAGTTTGGTAGGTTCTTGCGTGGTACCAGTCTCGATGAATTGCCGGAGCTCTGGAATGTTGTTGTTGGCGAGATGAGCCTTGTTGGTCCGCGTCCATTGCTACCCTTGTACGATTCGTCCTACACCGAACGCGAAAACCGCCGGTTTGAGATGCTTCCTGGAATTACGGGCTGGGCCCAAATCAATGGTCGCAATGAATTGGCGTGGGATGATCGATTGAAATGCGATGTACATTACATTGAAAACTGTACGATAGGCCTCGATTTCAAGATCTTGCTTCTTACCGTTAAGAAGGTGCTGAGGCGCGAGAACGTTCAGGTCGACCCGGATCAAACCGTGGGATGTCTGTTCGAGGAACGAAAATTTCGGTCGGCAAATCAAGCAGAAAGCCTCTCCGCACCACCGAATTGATACAATCACTTCACTCATCATGAAAGCCAAGACATGACCACCTTCCAACTCACCGAAGAGCAGACGGCTCTTCTTCCTAGCGAAGAGGATGTCTCTTTCTACGAAACCCAAGGGTACTATGTCTCCAAAGAGGGGGTCGTTCCGGATTGGCTTATTGAAAAGGCGAGCTATGGGAGCGAACGCTATTATCGCGGCGAGCGCGATGCGAAGCTTCCCTTGGAAACTGGGTATTCCAATACGCTTCCTGTCGATGCGACCACTCCACGCAATAACGAGTTCGTTTCGTTGCAAATCAATGAACTCAAAGAACTAGCTCTTTACCCATTGATCGGTGCGATTGCGGCAAAGTTGACTCGTAGTTCCACGATTCGATTGCTGGATGATCAGTTGATTTGGAAACCGTCCGACGTCCAGAATGCATCCAACACCATTACGGGATGGCACGCAGATCGAGCCTACTGGGGCACCTGCAGTTCGGACAGGCTTACCACCACTTGGATTCCGCTTCATGACATTGATGTCACTCGCAGCCCACTGGTAGTCATGGCTGGTAGTCATCGATGGCAGGGCTTGCAAGATTTACGGTTCTTCAATCATAAGAACCTTAGCGAGCTTGAAGAACGCTTGCGGGCAGAGGGCAAACAGGTTCAGATTGTGCCCATGACGCTCAAAAAAGGCCAAGTCAGTTTTCATCATGGATGGACCGTGCACGCAAGCTACCCGAACACCTCAGGCAAGCCACGCCTATCCCTCGCGGTGCATTTGCAGGATGGCGAAAATCATTATCGCCCCTTCTATAACTCGAAAGGGGAGGAGATACACATTTTCGACGAGAAATTGTGCCGGCGGCTACCCAATGGTGATCCCGACTTCAGCGATCCAGCCGTGTTTCCCATAGTTTGGTCGAAGCCTTCATGACTTGCTGTGAAACGTTCGCTATTGACGATCCTCGCTGGACAGCTGTTTTGGGCAGATTGCGGCATGACTTTTATCATGTTCCGTCTTACGTGAAGCTGGATGCGGAACGGATCAAGGCTACTCCAGAAGCCATGCTAATCAGCGATAATGAACGGCTGTTTTTTATTCCGTACCTTGTTCGTGCCTGCAGTCCTTTGAGCTCGGAATCACAAGAACCTGTTTTCGATGTGGTTTCGCCTTATGGGTATCCGGGTATTTTGCTCAGCGATGCCGGCCGCGACGCCAGCTTTGCCGCAGAAGGTTTAGCAGCGTTTCGGTCAACCTTATCAGCGAGGAATGTGTGCTCCGCTTTTCTTCGCATGCATCCGATTCTGGGAAGTGACTTTACGACCCTGTTCGCCCCTGAGGTCTTTTCTGCGGCGTACGAAACCGTGGCTGTGGATTTACAACAAAGTGACGCAGACTTGTTGAAACAAGTGCGAGAGGGGCATCGACGGACATACAAAAAATGCCTGGGATTGGGATACACCGCTAGGATCGTTTCCTTGGCCGACGTCATAGAGCCATTTGTCGATCTCTATGAACAGACCATGAATCGCGTTCACGCTACCGATATCTACTATTTTGATAATGAGTATTTTTTGGGTTTAGCTCATTCGCCAGGGGTCCATTGCTGTGTCATTGAAAGCCAATCGACGATCGCCGCTGCTTGCATTTTCTTCGAGTGCGATGGAATAGTGACTGCGCATCTGGGAGGAACTCGCACGGAATTTCTCTCCAAATCCCCGTTCGTGATGGCGATGATTGAAGCTATTTTCTGGGCAAAATCACGCGGCAATCGTTGGCTCAACCTGGGCGGCGGTGTCGGTGGCCGATTCGACCCGTTGTTCCACTTCAAATCGGGTTTTGCTGATACGCGATTTCAGTTTCTTACCTCGAGTCTCATTATCGACGAATCCAAGTACCAGCAGCTGGTGCATCTCAAAGCTCTAGAAAAACAGTTAGCCCCAGAATCATTGCTTTCCTCCGGCTTCTTTCCAGCCTATCGGTCTTGAATCCGTCTTGGAACAGCACCTTACAAGGAACAACCATTGAACGAACAATTGCAGGAAATCGACGCTAAGATTCTGGCTTTGGCGCAAGAAAGATGCCGAGTATTGTCGAGCCATGTACCTCAGAGACCTGGTTCGAGTCCATTCCCTCGAACGCTACGCGAGTCTCAATCGGAGCCAACCTCGATGGAAGGGCTCGATGATTTTGGTCGTAATCTTTTGCGATATGTTGCTGGAGCGACTTTTCTAGCAAGCGTGAAGTATCAAGCGGTCGCTTACTTGGGGCCGCAATTCTCCTATTCGTATTCAGCTGCTGCCAAGTACTTTGGCCCGATCGCATCCCTGCAACCCGTGAATACCATCGGGGCCGTGTTTGAGGAAATCCTCAGGGGGCAGGCCGCTTACGGTGTTGTGCCTATCGAGAATTCAACCGATGGTCGCATCGTGGATACGCTCAATATGTTTATCAAAACCCCGGTCAAGATTTGCGGCGAGGTTCTGCTGCCCATCCATCACAATTTGCTGGCAACGTGCAAGCGAGATGAGATTCGCGAGGTCTACAGCAAGCCGCAAGCGTTATCACAATGCCGTAGTTGGTTGAACAATCACCTACCAGAAGCCAAATGGGTAGAGGTAGCCAGCACTGCAGCAGCGGCAAAGATCGCAGCGACGGTGCCATTTGCGGCTGCAGTCGCTTCGCGTGAAGCAGGTATTTCGCTCGGTCTCGATATTGTCGCGGCCTCGATTGAAGACAACCAAAATAACGTCACTCGATTTGCCATTCTGGGCAACGAAGAAGTTCTGCCGACGGAAGATGATAAGACATCGCTTCTGTTTCAAGTGCCGCACAAGCCAGGTGCTTTAGCGGATGTGATGGTACTGCTGCGGGATAACGGTTTGAACTTGACTTGGATCGAGTCGTTTCCGGTTCCTGGATCGACCAATGAGTATTTCTTCTTTGTGGAGCTGGAGGGGCACAAGGCGAACGCGAATGTCCAAAAGGCACTAAAAAGCCTTTCGGAAACAGCCTTCAGGCTCGATCTCTTGGGTTCGTACCCTCGAGCCCGCTAAGCCACCGTCGACGGGGTCAGATCAGATCAAAGGGGTCAGGCCTCTTTGATTCAAAAAGCAAGTCTGCTTCCAACGTTTCTTCGCCTCGGAAGCAATGTTTAGGAGCGATCACCTACAAGCAGACGAGTCGGATGTCTCAACGACTTGCTGACCCAAAGAAACCTCCACGCTACCATCAAAGAGGCCTGACCCCTTTGATTTTTGCGACGTGCTTTGCGACCTTGGTTTACTTCTGGGGTAGACCTTCGACAGGTTTGCCGTTGGTGGTCAAGATTTGGATTTCATGAGCATTGTGTTTGCCCGTGTAGGTCCAAACCAACTTTCCCTCGCGAGTCAGCTCGAAGGCCTTCACGCCCCCCTGCGCTCCGTAGCTTGCAATAACCGTGTTGCCATTGGGAAGTCGCTGGCCACCGCATGGATCGGCAAATGGTTTTTCGGGAAAGGATTGGTTGCTCATTTTCCACACGACCTTACCTTCCGAATCAAACTCTACACATTGGTTGCCATGCGTAAGATTGACCAGCGTATTGCCATTGGAAAGACGTATCGCTGTAAAGGGCCAGTTCTCTGCTTCGCGTCCCCCGAGCTCCGGTAGATCCGTCCTCAGTGACCGAACGACTTTTCCATCGGGCGAGTATTCTTTGACTTGGAAGGCAAGCAAATGAGGCACGAGATAGTTGCCATTGTCGAGCTTTCTCGCCATGCGGGTCTGCATATGCGCGTTGTCGGTTTCAGGCAATAACGGGATCTCCACGTGGATCTTGCCCGCAAGATCGACTTCCATGAGCTTCGGCTGGGCCCCGAGTTCCGTGATCAGCGTTCGCCCATTCTCCAACCGCTGGGCCGTGCTGATCTCGCTATTGTTGGCTGACTTCGCGTAGCGAAACACCACGGTCTTGTCTGGCTTCATCTCCAGCACTTCATCGGCCCAAGCGATCAATGCATTTCCGTTGGGCAGAATGAAACCGTCGCGTGCACCTGGACGCCCCGAGTCCCAGGCTTCCTGCCCGTTTTCATCGATGATTCCCGTGAACGATGGCCCAGCGATCAGAAACGAATGCCGAATCTCATCCGAATGAACGAAGGCGGATGAGCAGCCGCATAAAAGGAGGAAAACAAAAGCAACAAGTTTTTTCATAGGGTGACTCGCGTAGAATGGGCGAAGTGATGTTTGTTTTGGGTGGACAACGTATACTAGTCCCCTTTCCGTTTTTGCAAACTAGCCCAGATGAATTACAACGCTTCCTATTCTTATTCCTGAACCCTATTCAATTCATGTCCGATCGATATCGACGACAGCGCGCATTCCGTCAAGTGGGCGAGGCTGGGCAAAAGCGATTGAGCGAATCGCGAATCGCGATTTGTGGCATGGGGGCCTTGGGCGCCATGGTTTCCGAACGGCTGTGCCGAATGGGGATCGGATCTTTGCGGCTGATCGATCGGGATTGGGTTGAGCTGGATAATCTTCCTCGGCAAGCCCTTTATACGACTCAGGATGCCCTGGAGCTTCGTCCGAAAGCGATTGCGTCGCAATCCCACCTGCTTGCGATCAATCCTGACATTACTTTGGAGGCCGTTGTGGAAGATATCACTTTCGAAAATGCAGAACAGTGGCTCACGGGATTCGATTGCATTGTCGACGGAACAGATAACTTTGAAACGCGTTACCTGATCAATGAGGTTGCGTGGAAGCACAAGATTCCCTGGGTGCATGCCGGAATCGTCGGCGCATCGGGGCAAGCCATGACGTTTTTCCCTGGCAAAACCGCTTGTTTTCGATGTTTGCTTCCCGACGTTCCACCCATTGAACAAATGCAGACCTGCGATTCGGCCGGTGTTCTGGGTGCAGCTGTTGGCGTGATCGCTTCCTGGCAAGCCATGGACGTTGTAAAAGCGATTTTGCAACCCGATACCGCCGACAGCCAGCTGCGTGTTTTCGATTTGTGGGAAGGAAGCGTCCGAAAACTAAGGCTCCCTACCGCCTCGCAGTGTCGGGTTTGCCAAAAAGGACAATATGACTTTTTGACTGGATCGGCGGGGGCTCTCGCTCGAGTTCTTTGCGGTCGCGGGGCCGTCCAGATCCAATCCAAAGGTCGCGATGCTATCCGCCTTGAAGACCTGGCGGTAAGGCTGCGACTGGAAGGAGACGTTCAAATGAATCCGTACTTATTGCGTTTCTCAAAGCCCCCTCACTCGGTGAGTGTTTTTGCGGACGGTCGTGCGATCATTCACGGAACCGAAAGTCCGGACGAAGCAAGAAAAATTTATACTAGGTGGATCGGCGGTTAGGGGGTTTATGGTATCATAGAGCGGCGGAAACCTTAACATTAACCGTCTTGTCCAGAATTCACTCACACGTGACGTGCTGCCTTCGATTTGGCTTTGGCTGTCGAATGAGCAATTGATACGTCGCTAGGAAGTACCCAGGAACGACATGCGATATGCATTTAGACTTGCCGAATTGCTCGGCCACACGCCTGATCGCCGCAAGCGGCCGGGTACGATCAAGGCAATCGTTGAGTATACGGGCTTGGACCGTCACCAAGTGGCGGCGCTTCTCAAAAATGAAGCCAAATACATCCCAATCGAGGCCCTTTCGCGACTTTGCGATTACCTGATTGAGCACGGTTACGCACGTGCAGAAGAATTGCCGGGCGCCCTCTTTGCGAT
>JBIKLJ010000378.1:0-3306 GCA_044359895.1 Pirellula sp. | reverse complement strand
TCAAGAACGCATCGGAATTTGTCGAGCTATTCGACGGCAAGAGCATGACCGGTTGGAAGGTAAATGAAAACGCAACTAGCTGGAAAGTAGAAGATGGCTGCTTGGTTTGCCAAGGCGAACGAAGCCACATTTTTTATGTCGGCGACAGCAAGCCTTTCAAGAATTTCCACTTCAAGGCTGACGTGAAGACAATGCCCAACAGCAATGCGGGCATCTATTTCCATACCAAGTTTCAAGAGTCTGGCTGGCCCAAGTACGGTTTTGAATGCCAAGTCAACTTGACCGCTTCCGACCCGATCAAGACTAGCAGCATCTACCAAGTCAAGAACGTTGCTGAACCCGCTGCCAAGGATAACGAATGGTACACCCAAGAAATTATCGTTCAGGGAAAGCAAATCACTCTGAAGGTCAACGGAAAAACCTTGGTAGATTACACTGAACCAGAAGGTCAAAAGGCAGGTAATGACTTTACCCGCGTTCTAGATCAAGGAACTTTTGCTCTGCAAGCTCACGATCCAGGAAGCCGAGTTTACTTCAAGAACTTGATGGTCAAACGACTCGATTAAGAACGACTGATCAATTTGCAACTTCAATACGTTCGTAACATGTTGTGCTCTCCCTGGAGAGCACACTTTTTTTGCGCTAGCAGAAAGCGGACTGCGTCCGCATTTTCCAATCACCCCTGCCACATCATGGCTGGTGGTCTTCGATGTATTGCCTTGCTGTTAGGGCTTCTTCTGCCCTCACTTGCCGAAATCGCTTTTTCGCAAGAGGCTGATTCGACTGTCGCAAGTCCAGTTGCGACTAGCAACACCGCGAAGGCGGATGTCTCTTTTGTCGCAAACATGGGTCTAGGGGGCGTTTGGAAAGTTGGTTACCCAACAGCAACGACTCTCGACATTACCTCCAGCGAAGCAATCAGCGGCACCATTCAGATTCAAACCTGCGATGGGGATGGTGTGAATGTGGTCTACACCGATCCCTCCTGGGCTTTTCAGTTACAGCCTGCAACGCCTTATCGCCTTCGTGTATTCGTAAAGCACGGTCGTAACAATCGACCGATCACGGTTCGCGTGCTGGGCAATGCCGGGGAACTTGTTTTCGAACGATCGTTGACCGACCAGGAACGTGGACAAGTTTTGCCAGCCACCCAGCCCTGGGTCGTTGGTATTGGTACCGATAAGCTTCAGTTGGACCAAGGATCCATGAAATCAGCCCGAGGTGCCTTGCCCGAATTTTCCTTGGCAACACTCACCCAAGCCGATCAATTGCCAACACAATGGCAAGGATACGAAGGGGTCGATCTCGTGGTGATGTCTTCCTCCAACAAGACGCTCAACGAATCGATCCAGGGGACGCAATCGCAAGCACTTCGAACTTGGCTTTCCCGAGGTGGACGGCTGGTCTTGAGTTTAGGCAGTCAGTCTGCCAGCTGGATCGACAAACCGGATCTGGCATCCATCTTGCCAGGTTCTTTCGGTGGGGTTGCCGACCGATGCGATTCTGCTCCCTTGGAGTCGTTTCTTGGGTCCCAAAGTCCTCTCGAAAAATTGACATGTGCGGTCTGCACGCTGCGGACGGGAACCGTGGATGTAACGGCACAAACGGCGGAGCGAATCAAATTTCCGCTCCTTGCGAAATGGGCCCATGGCGCAGGCAAGGTCCTGTATGTCGGGACCGAGATCGATAGCCCCGAGATCCTTCCCTGGGAAAGTCGTCCAGCCCTGTTGAAATCGCTTTTAGCAGATCAATGGGAAAAGAAAACGGTGCAGCGGGAAAAGCTCCGATACCAAGGTTACGATGATTTGTCTGGCCAGCTGAACGCAACCCTGGATCGATTTCCACAGTTGACACTAGGAAACTTGACCTCGATTTCTATCCTGGTTGGCGTTCTGTGTTTGTTGATCGGACCACTGGATTACTTTTTAGTTTCCAAAGCTTGGAAGCGTCCGCGAGGAACCTGGATCACTTTGATTTTGTGTTCTGCGGGAAGCTGCCTGATTGCCATGGGAATGTCGCGGTCCTGGAAGCCCGCCGAACCCAGCATGAATTCTTTGGAGCTGATCGATGTCGACTACCAATCCCAAACGGTCACGGGCCGTGGCTTCAGTCACTTTTACGGAGGGGTTCGCGGTACGTTTGATTTTGTTGCCAGCCGCAGAAAAAAACGGAACGATCCAAGCAAAACAGGCTCAACCCCAACGGTCTCTTTGGACTGGTTCGGGCAACCTGGGAAAGGTCTTGGCGGATTTGAGTCCACCGTTGCGACAGATCGCGGCATGCCCACCTACCAAATCCGCGGCGCGACCGAAGACCGATTGGATGGCCAGCAGCAATCGGACATGCAAAAAGGATTGTTTGGCATTGGGATTCCCGCCGCCGGCACCAAGTCCTTGAACGCCTCGTGGAGCGAACAGATTTCTATCCCTGACACGGCTCATGCACTGAGCACGGTTGCAGGGTCCATTGACTTGTTGGAAGGCAGCTACATCAATCCGTTGGATCTGGATTTGCTCAACAGCATGTTGATTTATCGTGGCCGAGCGTACTTCAACAACACCCGTCTGCGATCTGGCGAAACGGTAACGATCAATTCGAGCACTCTTCCCAAAGACGTGGTGCGTCGATTGCAGCGTCGTCAGAATGTGGGGGGCGAAGAGCGCAGTTCACCTTGGAACCCGGGTGGAAACGACAATCTAGGTCGGCTGTTTGAAATGATTGTCTTCCATCAAGCGTCAGGCGGAAGCAATTACACGGGGCTTTACAATCGGTACCTCAGTACGCTCGATGCTTCGGACGTTATTCGTTATGACCGGGCGGTGCTGTTGGCCGAAGTGGACGAGGCGGCTTTGGTCTGGTCGATTCAGCGTGATTCCGTTCCCGTTCAGCCGATCGAAGGGGTTCGAAAGACCTTTGTGCGATTGTTGATTCCGGTGGCTCGTTCCACCAAGCCTGCACCTTCTACCTTTCAGATTAATCCCACCAAGTAAGAGCGGCGTGCTTCATGATCAAGACATCCCAGTTGACCAAAAAATACGACGAGATGGTTGCGATCCGCGATATCGACTTGGACTTAGGGCAAGGAGATTTGTTTGGTTTTATCGGGCCAAATGGTGCTGGAAAAACAACCACGATGCGAATCATCGCGACCCTTCTGACGCCCACGTATGGTGAAGCGTACGTGTGTGGTTATTCGATCTACACGCATCCCAAAGAGATCCGACGCTTGGTGGGCTACATGCCTGACTTCTTTGGGGTGTACGACGACATGACCGTCATTGAGTACTTGGAATTCTTTGCGGCCGC
>JBIKLJ010000376.1:0-3312 GCA_044359895.1 Pirellula sp. | reverse complement strand
GGACATAACGAGATGACCGTCGAGAGCCGTGTCAATCCAAGCTTGAATTGACTTTCGCTGTCCCCTAGCATGATGGGCGACTTGGACTTCCACCATTGCCCGATTTTCTTCGTCAATCCATGCGTTCAAAATGATACTGCCCCGATATGAAAGGCTGCATCGTGTCCGATCCGAATCACAAACGGTACATGGTCGGGTTCCGCCTCACGAGCCGCTAAGGCTGCCTCCAAAAATGTAGGCCGTACAAAATGGCGTCGGGATTGGCTCACGATGGCGACATGTTGCCCGAGAAAGTCGCGTTCCAATGATTCCTTCAATTCCGTTTCGTACATCAACTTTGCGTCGTCTGCTGTTGTCGGCATGCTTGTACCTACTTGATTGCTTCTGGAACCTTGGCCTGCTACAATTATCGACGAACAAAACGATGCAGCCAAGCCCTCGATCAACCGTTTTTGACTTTCGTTGAGTCGCTTGCTCGGGCTGGCTGATCGTCAATGTTCGCCAATTGAGACATTGATTGACGAGTTCATTTTGGAACTTTGCAGGTCCTGCTGCGTCGTTCATTGATCACACTGCACAAGTTTGGATAACCTACGATGCTCTACAGCTTTTTTGTAAAACGGTTAATTCGCCAGAGTTTTGATCACGTCAACGAGCGCCGCTGGGATACGCTTCTGACTTCGGTCGCGCCAAACGTTCATCACCGCTTTGCGGGGGATCATGCCCTTGGCGGTGAGCGGCACGACAAAGAATCGTTACGTCACTGGTTTGGCCGTGTCGGTCGCGTTCTCCCGAATCTGCAACTCACCGTCAACGATATCTGGGTGAAAGGATGGCCGTGGCACACCACGGTGTTCGTGCAGTGGGATGGCACAGCCACACTATTAAATGGTGATGATTCCTACTTCAACCGTGGCCTGCATGTGATTACTTTGCGATGGGGCAAAGTACATGCTCTGGATGTGTTCGAGAATTCCCAAGAAGTTGTTCGTGGCCTGGCTGCCCAAGCCGCGGCCGGCCTTGACGAGGCTGTGGCTGAAAAAATCGAGAGCTAAATGGATCGGGCCTAACAATGGCATTCACGCCAAGCCCTCGATCCGTTGTTTTGACTTGCGTTGAGTCATCCGCTCGTGCTCGGTGATGCCAAGCGTTCTGCAATACAATATGAAGCGCTTCATCAACTGGATTTTTGGCCCGAGTGAAGTAAAGAAGGTAAATGTCCCAGGTGAGACAATTCG
The DNA here is from genome assembly GCA_044359895.1 of Pirellula sp. GTDB lineage: Bacteria > Planctomycetota > Planctomycetia > Pirellulales > Pirellulaceae > JBKCUI01. The sequence goes on along the minus strand of JBIKLJ010000376.1, from coordinate 2,074 downwards.
TACCGTTGATGATTCGCGAAGAACTTCGTTGATGACGCTCGAAAAACAACTTGAATCGCTTGCGGATTTGGGACTTCAGATGAATCCCGGTATAACGGTTGACGATCTGCTCTATTCATATGAACGCATCGAATACGAAAGCGACCCATTTGAATTGATCTTGTTTATTTTCGGAAACGAAGTGGAACGAGAACCTTGGGGACGACAGTTCTGCGAAAGAGCATGGACATTCGACACTGAGTGTATTGACAGTACCGGAAGTTACATGAGGATTGCAGAAAAGTTTTGTCGAGTTGCGGGTATGCCGACTCTATTCAAACATATAGAGGACTTCGTTGATTTGGCAAAAGGAAAAGCATGGCTAAAATATTGGGTCGACGGTAACGAACGATTTTATACAATACCGGTCGATAATGATTGGGCTGACCCGGCAACGGTCGGTTCGATCATGAAAGATATTGAAAGACACGGCAATCGCTTTTACGGAAAACTTGACGGACAATCAACAACGTGGTTTTACCTGAATCACGAAACGGCCGAAGCGCTCAATCGCCTAGCTAACGGCGCCTTGTCGCCGAACGAATGAACCATTGCAGAACAAAGCGATCCATCGAAGCCCATGTCGATGGTTTTCAAAATGGTAGGTCATCTTGGCGTGGGCTCGATGATCTTGTGCGTTCGCAGAAAACAAATGTCGTACGACCTTTCAGTCCACTTGACCACCAAGCGAATGCCCACTCCGCAAGAGTGGCAGACGTCGATCGCGCGGCACGGGTTTCCGCTCAGGATCGACACAGACTTTGACGTAACGGCTCTATCTGGTTGGCTTCCATGCGAGTACCAGGGCAAGGAAGGCGGCTTCGAGTACCGCTATGCGGTTCTTGACAATCAGGAGTTGAGTGAACTGGAAGTGCCCCAGCGCTTGCCATGCATGATTTCGTTCTCCGCGAGCGCACGGGCTCGCGAGGAGTTTCTGAGCGCTGTCATCTCGGCGGCAGTCTTGGCTGAAATCACCGAAGGCTTGGTTATAGATCCGCAGGAGGGCCGCAGTCACGAATGCACGCTCACGATTCGATGGGCGAAGGACGTTGAAAGTAGTTTCCAACACGATCGGACGATTCCGCGGTGTGGGCACCAGCCCTCAAATGCCTCTACGCCGTGGTGGAAGTTCTGGTAACCGGCTGGCTGTACATGCCCCGGGACGTGGCTGGCTTTACAATCACAACAATGATATGCGAACCAAGCGATGCAGCGGACTCGCGACAAAATCGGTCTTGATGGAAAGCCCAAGGTCGCGAGCCGCTGATTGCTCGCGTTATCCAACTCAGAATGCTGCTCGCTCCAAACTGGAGAGTCCCTTGCATCAAGTAGAAGACGCGGTGAAGTGCATCCAGCGTGCATTGACGCAGATTCAAAACGATCGCTTTACGCCTGCTGTGCTGTCGCGGGAGATACCGGGCTACTTGATGGATCTGGCGCTCCAGCACCCGGACGACGGTTCTGAATTTAGCAAGTTCGTGATATCCCTGCCGAACGACGCAATACATAACGAACTGTTGCGTCAAGTGCTTCCTGAAAACATCAGAAAAACGATTCTCGACCGCCGGACAGAACACGAACAACTCCAAACGCGGAAGGAGACTGAAATCGCGGAGTACAATTTCGAAAACGCTCGCGACTATCGAGATCAACAGGAAAAGATTGCGTTAGAAATCCGCGAATTGGTTGCATTCCAAGAACTGCTTGTCATACCCACGCTGGTTGCTTCCGTACTGAAACGTCTTGGGTATACTTGCCGACGTGATCCAGAACCTGGGATAACCAACGATTGCACCCAAGCGGCGATCGGGTACACAAACAAATCGAGGATTCATCCCGCCGCTGGGTGAATCGAGTCGTCAGGCGATTCCACCCGTCCCCAAAATCAAATGTCCAGCATCGCCACCTTCTACATTCTCTCCGAAGCCAGTCGCTCAGCGTTTGCCGACGCTCAGCGCGATCAAAAGACCATCACCTACAAGCGCGGATTGTTCGGCACCAAGGAGATTGTGACCGGAGACCGGTTTCTCTGGGA
>JBIKLJ010000377.1:0-3312 GCA_044359895.1 Pirellula sp. | reverse complement strand
GTGTTGACTCCACCTCCACCGCTTCGATTGTCACGCACCGTTGTGCGAAAGTTAAGCGTTCGTGTTGTAGTTGGAAGTTTCTCTCCAATAGCGGTCGTATTGGCAAGAAGATTTGAAAGCCTAGGAAACGTCCGTTCGGGGCTGATAGCTGGACTAAAAGATCGAAAAATTGGACTCGCTCCATTGTCGGGCGCATTCACTGTCTGCGAAGCTCCAAGGTCGCGTTGCTCCCAATTGTAAGTGAGTGCGTCGCCCGAGTCTGAATCCGTCCCCGCCCCGCTGAGAATGAACGGAGTCCTTGCAGGTATTACATAGTCGGCGCCAGCCTTTACCCTCGGAACGTTGTTCCCCGTATTGGTCTTAACCGCCGAAGTATTACCAACACCCGTTGACGTATAGGCTACAATCTCGTCAAAACTAAAAGAGTGAAAATAGGGATCGCTATTCGGTTGAAGGTTATCAGAGCCGCAGATACCAGCATACGCTTGAATCGTCGAACCGCTACCTGGCTCATACGCAGCTTGTGGATCTCGGTTACCTGCTCCGCAAGATCCTGTTTCGCTATTAAAGGTGTGGCTCCCGCCAAACTGATGTCCCATTTCGTGAGCGACATAGTCGACAAAAAACGGGTCTCCAATGGGCGACGAAGATCCTGTCACGCCCTCGGCTTTGCTGCCTGAACGGCCGACTACTCCAAACCCTGCCACGCCTCCACCACCTGTCGAAAAAACATGACCGATATCGTAGTTTGCATTCCCGATTCTCAAATCCACATTCGCCTGGTTCTGCCCCAACATTGCAATTCCGTCGTTATTCGAATACGGATCAGTCGATGCATTGGTATATACAAGCGTTGAATTGTTACCAACAAGCACCAATCGAATCGCTAACTCATTTTCGTAGATGCCGGTCACACGATTTACGGCCGTAACAATCGCAGCCTGCCCAAGAGCAACGGTACCGCCATGGAAAGCAGTGTATTCTCCGGTCGCAGCAGTCGCCAGCCGATAAGTACGCAACTGTGCACCTGAACGAGAGCGTTCAATGCCTCCAGCCGATTTGTTCATACTGACAAGCTCCTTCGCATTCGGGCTTTCGTCCCCAAGGTTTTGCGAGCCAGAGTTCAATAGCTTGTACTTTGAATCAATACTCTTGAGTGTTGTCTCAAGGCTCGAATGTGTCGCATCATGCTCTTCGCTTTGCCCTTTTTCCGCGAATTCCGATCCCATCCTCGGCGATAGTTGGCTCTTGAAATAACTAACATAAACACTGCTGTCGAGATGCCAGTACGGGTCCACATAGAATGCTCCAGAAGGGGACAAAACCTGTGCATGAAAGCCAGCGGGTGTTACATCGAACCGAAGGGTTGCTGAAGGGTCATCGATACCTTGACCTCGGTATGTACGAATCTCTGGAAAAAGAGCGGCTAAAGCTGGCTCCATAATTGGGGATTGCACTATTGTAAAGCGAGCAAATCCTGAGTTAGGAGTTGGTAAAGTGACAATGGTATCATTGCCATCCATTACGCTCGAATATTCTTCAGGCGCCCGTGACAATACACCCGAAAGCTTTTCCAAGTTTAAAACGGCAGTCGAATACGAACTTGCCGTAATGTAAGATTGAAGTCCTTGTGTTGCAGGAACTCGGGGCCGAAGCTCCCAGACTCTATCGGACGAAAGATAAAACCGTTGAGCATCGCTGGAGAAGATCTGCGAAGCGACAAAACCGTCCGAGCCGCCAACGGCATCATTCACGTTTTGGATCAATGAAGAAGCAAATGGCCCGACATCCGAGGAAGGAGTTGCAGAAAACACAGCCCGCAACTCAAGTCGTTCTAACAACAGAACTCGAAACAAGGTTCGAGTCCAAGAAACGCGTTTTCGACGAATCGCCATTCGACCACCATTAAAAGGGTTCTCCGAAAACCGACCACTCACCATGGTACTAATCTCGGGGGGGAATCACTTCATCGTAACGCAAAGAAAACTCTCTTGCGTCGGTCATCACGAATCAGACAAAGGATTCTAAAGTACGCAAACGCTCTCCGCAACTAAAACTAGTGGACTGCAACGCCGAAGCAATTCACAAGGGGGCAAATGAACAAAAACTCGTTCGATTAAAAAGACAATGCCGCTTCAGTCGTTATTCATTCCAGTCTCGACAACAATTGGTCTGACGCATTCCGAACACTTTTTCTTCAGTCGGTTGCTACACGAGAAAACTCACAATGTCTTGCATTGGAGCTAAGCAGATGACATTACCCGCAATGCCATCGAAGAGTACGAAACTGGCAATTAGTCAGCAAGTGAACTTGCCGACTCGTTTAGAATTTGGCTAGGCAAGTACCAATTTGCTGATGACGGGCAGGTCGTAGACGACGATACGAGTCCCGCCCAGTTTGTCTTGCACTTTGCAGAGGGATCTATCGCCAAATCCTCAAAAACACGCTTGCTGGCCCCTCTTGATTGTTCGGTTGTCCTAAAAAATAGGGGGCCATTGCTTCATCACGATGTGTGATGGAGCCGTCCTGAATTGCTCTCTTGCTCTCTTAGATCTAATTGCTAGCGCTGACGCCAAATCGACGCGAAGTACTCATCCAAGCTTTGAAGCTTCGAATCGACTTCGCTCTTGGTGGACGATGAAGTCGTACTTGACTGAGCCACTACGTCGCCTCGTTTCTCGCTCGTACTGGTCGAACCTGATGCAAGATGAAGACTCGTTGCTGATGCTCTCATCGGGACCGCATCCCGATCGTCTTCAATGCAAGTAACTGCTGCGCCACCCAATCCCACTGTGCCAACCTTGCCGGTCGAAACAACCGGTGCCGGTGTACCTGTCATCGGAGGTGTCACGAATCCGAATCCAGATGGAGCCGATGGAGGCACCGAACCAGGTATCGTAATCGGTGCCACGATACCGGCAGTTTGCTGGTTCGAGCGAACAATGCCCGTATCCGTCGCATTGACTCGACCGTTCCGATCAACGTCGTAAATGTTAGTTACTGGAGCCGAGTTCGCGGCCGTTGACTGATTGCTACGCACCGCCCCGGTGTCGGTTGCATTCACGCGGATGCGTTGACTGGCTGGCAGGCCAGTCAGAATGTTGCCGACGCCAAGGTCACCAATCACATTGCCGAAGTAGAACACATCATTGGCCGTTAACGCTGTCGTCAGGCCAGCTACCAAGGTCACTCGCAACCAAGTGTTTTGAACCGTGTTATCAGGAAACGCGATTTGAACTCGTGACGAACCACTTGCCCCAGCACCACTTGCGATCGTCACTGTTGGAACAGCAGCTCCAGACAATGCGCCA
>JBIKLJ010000375.1:0-3326 GCA_044359895.1 Pirellula sp. | reverse complement strand
AGTGCTGAGTCTATTTTAGAACGCCAAAGCTGCGGACGACGGGGACAAGCCCCAGTCGTCCTACTAGAGTCGTGCACATTTGGCTAAAGCCCAATGAGTCGGTAAGACACATGCAGTCGTGCTTAGATCAAAATCAATATCGAATTTCGAACAAGGAATATCGAAATCCCAAGGAATACGAACGCCACTTCGTCATTCCGGGCTAGTCAGCTTCTTGAGCCAGTTCGAAGCGAGGCTCAAAAGCGACATCGAATGAATACTGATCGTCGAAGTCTTCGCGTCGATCTGTTTTGCTCTTTCGCATTTCCTTGATTCGGATCAAGTTGTAAACGATTTCACCGAAGTCACCTGTGGTGTGAATACCCCAGTTGTTGAGCACCGTTTTGGCCATGAAACCATATTGCTCCAGAGCGAATTCGCGAATGGCTTGACACAGTTGCTGACCGGTCAGATGGTGATCTTGCTTTTCTTGGTGATCTTCATCGTTGGTCGCGGGCAACTTCATGATCTTTTGCGCGTAAGCGAGCGATTCACGCACGAACTGGTAGCCTTCCAGATGGTATCGCTGATCTTGTTGCAGCAATTCGACAATAGCGAGAACATGTTCGTGCATGATTATCTTTCAGCAGCTCGTTTCAGGACAGTTAGGCATTCGCTCGCAGGGATCATGATTCGTCGGTTATCTTCGGTTTGGACAAGCAACTGCTGAGCCAATAACTCGACAGCAATCACTTTACCCTTTCCTTGGGTGGTCACAATCTCACTTCCCGGCGTAGGAAGATCGGCGGCAGCCTCTTCATAGTGATCATTTTCATAGCGGAGGCAACACTTGAGCCGTCCGCATCGGCCCGAAATCTTGTTAGGATCCAGTGTTGCTTTTTGTAGTTTTGCCATTCTCATCGACACGGGTGGCATCTCGGACAGGTGGGTATTGCAGCAAACAGGTTTACCACAGTCGCCGTAGTCGGCCAAAATTTTGGCTTCGTCGCGGGCCCCGATTTGACGCATTTCGATGCGTGTTTGATATTGGGACGAAAGCTTCTTCACCAGCTCCCGAAAATCCACGCGATCTTCCGAACAGTAGTAGACGATGACCTGCTCGCCGCCAAAAATCAGTTCGACATCCACAAGAGACATCGGCAAACCCGATTCGCGAATCATACGTTTGCAGTTCTCGAATTCACGCTTTTGCCGAACCATGAGCTGCTTGTGATCATTTTCATCTTCGACCGAGGACTCGCGCTGAATGGTTCCAGAGGGTGGGTCTTTCATTTGCCCGACAACATGATCGGTCGCCTCGCAAAGCACTTCCCCGCGTTCTAGTCCACGATTGGTACGAGCGATTACAAACTGACCTCGCCGGTGTTCCAACCTAGCATTCATGACAAAAAGCGAGCGCATCACGCCGCATCGGACTACGTACCGGAGCATACTTTTTGTTCTTCGACAAGCGAAAATGTAACGATGAGAAAGATAAGGGTTACCCGTTATACTAGATTCCTCGGGTTCTGGAATCGTATCTTCTAAGCGATCCGTAGGTTATCGGGAAAAAGTGGGGCCCTACCATACGGACAATTTCTGAAAAATCTGCTATTCTTTGGTTGCCTTGGCACGCCAATATCTCTGGGATGGTCCACAACCCATCACCAGTCAAAGCCTCGTTTTGTTTTTGAAAATCCCTCATTGGAATTGCAAGATGCCGTTTCCTTCTGAAGAACGACCTGATCCAAGCGAAAACATGCCCGCCATGAGGGCTCGTATTCCCGACCACATTGCAAGAGGCGAAATCAGCACGGGAGTGATCGTTGTGACGGGTGGGACGGAGTATGTGCTCGATTTCGTCCGAAACCTTCCCCGTCCTAATACAATCGTGGCAAGAGTGGTTTTACCTCACATGGTAATGCCTCAGTTCATTGATGCTTTGGCCGCGAATGTCGAGCTGTTTCGCAATCGTTACGGTGAACTTCCTGGTGCGCCATTACCCCCCGCAGCAGCTCCTTTTCCGCCGCAGAACACTCATGCGTCACCAAACCCTTCGGACGTGAATTCCGTTGACATTTTGCATGGTTTACCTTCGGTACAACCGTCACCGGATCAACAGCCAGGAATGGGTTCTGCTGGCGCTAATGGCTCGACACAGCCCTCCGCCAATGCAACGAACATTCCTTCGGCTTCCGGCAATATTCCTAACAGTAGCCTGCCTGGCACTGCTGCACCAAACAGTGGTACACCGAATAATATCGGCGACGGCCAAACGGGCGGCACCAACCCGAACTTGCTCAAGCGTCAAAATCCTCAAGAGGTGTATGACGACCTAAAACTTCGCGACGAGATTCTAAGTGGAGCTTATGCGAATGCTGTCATGATTGGTCATGGCCCTTACGAATTCAGCTTTGATTTCATCACGAACTTTTACCCTCAATCCGCTGTCAGCTGCCGAGTTTACCTAGCGTCTGGACACATTCATCGGTTGCTTGAATCGCTGCGAGCGTCTTGGGAACAGCTTCGACCTCGGTTGAATCAGCAATTGCCACCGCAACCACCTCAGCCGCCAAGAAATCATGGATAGTCGCTAGCTCAGGATCATTGGCATGCTCAACCTATCGATGCACCCCGAAGAAAATTTCCAAGCGGACTCCCGAGAGATCATTTTGGCGAGCTCGTCACCCAGAAGGAAAGAACTGCTGGCGAGATTTGGATACCGCTTTCGCGTGGTTGAGCCGGATCCCAGCGCCGAATGTGGTATTTGTTCGCGAGAAACTCCGCCAGAGCTGGTTGCGAGGCTGGCCTACCAAAAAGCTGCGAATGTCATCGAGAAGATTGACAGCGGACTGGTGCTGGCCTGTGACACTGTCGCAGAATGCGTGGCGATCATCTTGGGCAAGCCCGAAGATCGCGGCCACGCCAAACAAATGCTCGAACGTCTACGAGGCCGACGCCACTCGGTGTATAGCGGGCTCTGTTTATGGGACAAGGCTTCGGCGCAACGACATGTTCGAGTCGACGTGTCGCGAATGTGGATGGAACCCATTTCGGACAGCCAGCTGGAGGCTTACTTGGATACGGACCAATGGATAGGAAAAGCGGGCGCGTTTGGATTTCAGGATGGCCCGGACTGGATTCGTTTGGATCAGGGCTCGGCCACCAACGTGGTTGGTCTACCCATGGAAATGCTCGAGAAAATGCTGGCCGAATTGCGTCCAACTTGAGCCGTGCTAGAACTCCAAAGCGGCGTCCGGTCGGGTCAAGCCCGAACCGGACAGAAAGCGGCGCCCTGACTTTTGACTTTCAACGCGATCATCAAACTTGATTTTTGTGTAGAATGG
>JBIKLJ010000374.1:0-3329 GCA_044359895.1 Pirellula sp. | reverse complement strand
CGATTCTTCAAATACGCACGCAGAAAAGCTTGATTCACTTCGCTCATCGTCTATTCCGTTCGATCGTTCGTTGACGTTGCACAGGTTTTAGGTTGAATGTGAGGGCATTAGTTGGACGTCGGAGGATAGCCCATTGAATTGCCGCTCGAATTCGATGGTAGCGGTTGAGTCGGTGCCACATACGGCATGTACGGTTGTTTCGCCGTCGATCCATCCGGCTGCTGAATCGGTGCCCCTTGGTACCGGTTCGATCCATTGGAGATAATCTGGCCAGCCGGATGCATGGAGGCCTTGGTGTTCGGTTGACGAACAATTCCCGTGGAAGGGTCGGTGCTTCCTCGCATGTTGTTGACTTCTGCATTTCGCTCATACGCCGGCACCGTCACTGGCTTGTATTCTGGCGAGATAGGCGGATAAGGTTGCCCCGTCAGCATTTGCGATGAAGCAGCCCCAGTGAAACTAGGATTGCTTTGCATGTTGGCATTGCCTTGCATGTTCGGATAACCTTGCATCGCAGCTTCCGGCACGTAGGTTGGGTAGCTAACCGTGGATGCCTTCGCGTTATTCAAACTGGTTGTGGACGAAGTGTTCCCGTTGTTCTTTTGATGCAGCTCGATCAACAAATCAATGGGTAACGTTACCCCAGTGTCGACAAGATTATTGACGGGTGCCTGAGACGGGGCAGCTTTGGGGACAGTGCTAACCGTCGTGTTGCTGCTAACTGAGACGTCCCTGCCATTGGCTGGACTGGTTGCATTATCCTGTGAACCGGCGAGCAGCATGGGCTGAATCGGTGGCTTGGATGCAAGTTGGAGCCCAGAGTCCTGATTCGAATTCGAATTTAAGCTCATTCCTTTTTCTTCCGTCAATAGATTCGGCAAAGGAACTGAAGCGAGTTCGCTTGATGGTTCGGGCGCTGGCGATCCTAACTCGATAGAGCCAACTTGAAACTCCTCCTCTTCCTCGGAAACAGAATCTTGATCCAAGGATGCTTGCTGCAAGAGCTTTTCGGAAGAAATCAGATCCTGCTCCGAACTTGCAACATTCTTCGCTACGGTGGATGCGATGCTTGTGTCGGTTGGCTGGATGTTGTTAAGCGGTTCACGAAGGTTCTCAAGAGTTGGCTTGGGTTCGTTTTTGGCGACCGACTGAGAACCGGAGTTCTGCGAATTTCGAATCACCAACAACGCCAACGCCAAGACAAGCAATCCAATCGCTCCGTTGTAGACCCGATTGATAGTAGAGCTGCTTGTCCGAGCTTGGCTTGCAGACGAAGCTTGGGGTTGCTTCGCGATGGTGGATGAGGCGTCCGCGAGCGCTTTTGTTGCAGACGCAATCGAGTCCGCTGGAGAATTCGTGCCGGCAAGAATTTTGGGTTGAACGTTGCGCAGCGCAAACAAGACTGGGACAGAGCCAAAACTACTTCCGCGTGGATAAGGATGATTGCTTTGACTGGTTGCTGCGGACATTGGGACGATTCCTTTCGAACCAAACTGCCCTATTTCAGGGCTCGGTATTCTGCTTGTTGATCGACTCTGGCCGAAAAGGCTCAAGAACTCGACTGCCTATCGGGCTGTATCGGCAAGATCAGTTTTGTTCTTTAGTCTTTAACGATCAGCGAATCTAGGAAACCTAAGAAGACCTTGCGGCCTGCGGTTTTTCAAGAACGCTCTGGGCAGGCTAGCCATGAGAATCCGCCAGGAAAAGACCAATTTTACGGATTGGGTCAAACCACGGCAAATAGGAAACCTGGAGAAGGGGAAAACAGTCGGCCAACCCGTTAGTTCAAGGTCGAAATCGCGTCCTGAATCTCCGGATCCTCCAGAACATCGCCTGCAAAATCACGTGCCCATTGGCCGAGCGAAGAAGAACTGGTGGCAGCATCGGAAGACGACGCGAATGCTTGCTGCTTCATCGAAGCAGCTTTCAAGCAAATTCGTTTCAAAGCAACATTGAATTGACCGTCTTCGATCCCCTCGTCGCCACCCGCTTCGGCAGTTCGCAGTAAATCAGGGACGCAAACATACAACTCCCTCATCGCCGCTTGCTGAACGACAGGCCAAAGAATGGCAGCTTGTTTGGGATGATGGAAGCTCCAATCGTCCCAATACGAGTCACCGTTGGGATTCTTTTGGTACAGGTACTTCGTCAAAATACCTGGCGCTAGCTGATCGTTTGCGTTTCCCTGGCTCGCCGTGATCACGTGCCAGGTTAAGCCGGTAGGGATCTGCTTTAAATGGTTCAGGATATGCTTCGTGCATGGGCTGCTCGACACCCCGATCTTCGTCGCACTCAGTCGCATTTTGGTGCCGGGAAGTCTCCAATACGAAAACGCCCGAACCTGAAATAACTCCGGCGAAAACTCTTCCCCAGCCAAAGTCAGATTGGACCAAAAATAGCTAAATCCGATCAAAAACAAGACCAGACCGCCAATAATCCAAAAGGCCAACTTGTCCCAGTGTAGGAATTTCGATTTCTTATCTGCCATAGAGTATCTTGGAAATGGAAATGGATCGGCGATGTCATGGCACCAGCCAGGAGGCTGATTTCAGAAGACCATCCTATTGTAGTCCATTTCGAACCAAAAGGGTTTTGGCCAACAATAGCAGGTCACTTGGAACCGACGCCCAACGCGTTGTCCCTCGAAGCATTCATGGGGTTCGAGCGATTGGTCCAATTGAAATGGCAGATTCTTTTCGCTTAAGTCGTCTTGGACCAGTTCTGACAATTGGTCCCGGACCTCTCAATCTGCGGTTGCTGGCAGGATCTGGCAGCACAGGAAAAGATGCAGCAATCATCACGAAACTTTCGAGATCGCTTCATGCTTGTCGTCCACCAGACCGCAAGACAGCGAGATTTCAGAAGATTTGACGATTGGAAAGAAGAAATGGCTTTACGGAAACCATTCAGAATTTGAATCTTCGATCAATTTTTGTCGGTTTGGCATGCTCTTGCACACGATTTCGGTCTTACTGTACCAACCGAAGATTCTTTCTAAAGTAATCCCCCGGTTTGAATCGAAACAAGGTGCAGGACGGCCTTTTCTGCGCTGGACAACTCGAGAGAGTCAAGTCCAGTATTTTGAAAAGACTGGCCTCGTTAGATAGGGGGGAAAAAGTGCATGCAATCCGCGGTCTCTCGTCGTGGATTCGGCTACCGGTACGCAGTTTCTTTAAAGCAACTGAACGGCCAGTGGTGTGTACTATCTTCCTGCCTGCCTGGCTTGGCTGGTACACCGAATTCGAATGCTTGGAGTGAGTAAATGCGTTCCGTCGTAGGGGTGCGGTTGCTCGTCAAATACTTAAGCTGAGGATTCGAGTCGGTTCAAA
>JBIKLJ010000031.1:0-35982 GCA_044359895.1 Pirellula sp. | reverse complement strand
CGTCCGAAGCGCTGTACGCATGGTGATCTGGAAAGGAAATGCTCTCTACCAATTGGGCACCACAGGCTCGAAGCGTTTCATGAAATCCGCTTGGGTTACCCAGCCCACTGACTGCTAAAACGTTTTTGCCTTGAAGCCATTCGATCGGGCGGAGCACCTGAAGCGAGCTTCTCAACCGCACCGGGTGATGTTCCGACTCAATCCATGCAGCTTTGGGATTGTATCGCTGGACGCGCGTTCGAATCTCAGCCAGCTTTTTGGCGTCTACTTGATCGGAACGGGTCGCCATAACAATATCCGCGCGTCGGAGAGAGCGCAGCGGCTCGCGTAGCAATCCCCTGGGCAACAGATGCCCAAACCCAAACGGTTCGCGCGCATCAAGCAATAAAATTTCCAGGTCGCGATGAATTTTCCGATGCTGAAACCCATCGTCAAGTAAAAGAACCTGCATCTCCAGTTCCTCTGTCGCAATATTCGCTGAAGCAACTCGGTCTGGACTCTGCAAATGAGGAACATCGGGAAGCAGCACTTCCAGTTCCTTGGCTTCATCGTTCCGCCCGTCTGCTCCAGCCCCATAACCGCGTGAAAGGATCGCGACGCGAATGTCATGCTGCCGAAACCAGCGGGCCAACATGGCGACTGTTGGGCTTTTGCCTGTGCCACCTGCCGTTAAGTTTCCTACCGAGATAACGGGTATAGTCGCCTTGCTAACTTTTTTCCAACCGCGATCATAGGCCTTGTTACGCCCCCAAACGACAGCCGCATAAGGCTGACTCAAGCACCAAAGCCCTGCTCGGATCAGGATCGAACGCAGCGTGTTCGAATTCCCGGACAGGATGTCGTCAACTCTTCGCATGCACGCTCGATGTCTGTATAGGAATGGGGAAGGGCGTGGCTAGTAACCATTACTCTTTATGATACTCGATTGGACAGTTCGCAACACCCGTCTAAGATGATGGGTTCCATTTCATACCGTTCGAATTTGCCCGAAACGATAAAAACATGCCGGACCGATTTACCGAAGCCCCAATTTCTCAATTGATTGGTTTCCATGTTCTCCCTGCCTCCGAAGATGACAAGCAAATTGGGCGAGCGATTGTTGAATTGAAAATCGACAATCGGCTGAATAATCCTATGGGGCGAGTCCATGGCGGGGTGATTGCAGCACTGGCGGATGCTGCCATGGGAATCGCGTTCGGCAGGACGCTCGACCACAATCAGGACTTCTCTACCATCGATCTCCACATTCACTTCATGCGACCAGTCCGCGGTGAATTGCTAACAGCGACTGGCACGATGACTCAGCGAGGTCTACGAATTGGGTACGTCACATGCCAAATCGTCGACGATCGAGGCAAGATCGTCGCCGCAGGCTCATGCAGCTGTACAGTTCTGGAGAAGGTGTAAGAAGTTGGCAGTTGGCAGTTGGCAGTTGGCAGTTGGCTACTTCCTCAATTTTTCCTGAAGCACTTGAACGGCTTTTTGCAGTTGAGGGTCGTCGGGCAAGCTTGGGTCTGAAATTTCTTGATTCTGGCCTGCATCATCCGTTGCCTCTTTCTCCGCATGGGTTGACATGCCATTCGCAATCGGATCGGACCTTTTGCGAACTCGCTCGACAAGCTTCTTGAACGCTTCGTCGTTGAGCTTTACTTCACAGCCCGCGTCGGGCATGACGCCCCAGGTTTCTTCTGGTTTGGCGTCCTTCTCACGATGTATGTTGCGGCCGCTCGGCGGATAGTAGCGTGCCGTCGTCAATCGCATCGCAGCCATACCTGCATCTAGCGGAATCACATTTTGTACACTTCCCTTACCATAAGAACGCGTACCCACGATCGTCGCTCGGCATCGGTCTTGCAAGCATGCGGCAAGCACTTCGCTTGCGCTTGCGGAATGCTCATTGATCAGGACTGCAATGGGGACGGAATCAGGCAGCACGGTCCCTTGCTTGGCACTGTAAACTTCATCCACATGGCGATCGCGCCCGAGGGTGCTTACCATTTCGCCGTCATTCAAGAACATGTCACATATTTCTGTGGCTGCATTCAATAGCCCACCGGTGTTGTCGCGAAGATCAATCACGATCGCCTTGCATTGGCCAGAAACTTGTCGAATCGCAGACTCGAGCTCGGACGTTGTTTTTTCGCCAAACAATTCAATGCGGAAGTATGCGATCCTTTCGTCGGCTTCCATTTTGAATTCCCATTTACCATCCATGCGTCGCCTATCCCCTAGCACCGACTCGACTTCAATCTTAGCTCGAGTGATAGCGACTCGTAGCGGCTCGGGCGCACTGGATCGTTCAATCGTCAAGGTTACTTCGGTTCCCTCTCGACCTCGCATTCGGGTGGAAACATTTTCCACTTCTTCTTTTTCCGAATCAAAGTCATCGATCTTGAGGATGACATCGCCTGGCAAAATTCCCTCGCGATAAGCGGGCGAGTCAAACACGGTTGCTACAACAGTGAGTCTATCTCGTCGAGGTGGTCCTTCTAAACTAACGCCCAGCCCACCAAACTCCTGATCGAAAACGGCCTGAAACGGCTTGAGCGATTCAACTGGGATGTAAGCCGAATACGGATCGAGCGAATCAATCATTCCTTTCATGGCCGCTTGATAGAGCTTCTCTCGGCTGGGTTTCTCAATGTACTCCTGCTCGATGATGTCCATGGCAAGCGACAAATCGCCCAAATCGCGATTCTTTTGGGCTTTTCCATAACAGAAAGCACACACCACAAGAACTAAGAATAACAGTCTGATATTGTGCGAGGTCATTGAGTTTTGGCTGGAGTGCGGTCAGTTCATACCATCGGTCGCGACGGGACAATGCCCCAGCATCACATTTCTGGGCGTAAGCATTGTCCCTCTTTCCGTTCGTGACGGAAGCGATAGCGCAACAAATGAAGAGGAAAATCCTTTTTCATTTTAGCTCAATGTGGCGCAGGCAGTTGGTTTGAATCCCCAAGGTTGGAGCTAGAATAAGATTCTAGGAAAGCCGAGCCTTTCCGTATCCCTCCCATGAATGCGAACGCCAACCTTACGACTTCCTATCCGCTGGTCTCTTTCTGATCAGCCGGGCCGGGGAAGGACAAAAAAATCAATCATGCCGCAATTTTGTTTTGTTTCTGTCCCTAAAGCACGGCCTCGCCAGGGCTATTTGGCCATGCTTTTGGCGTGGTTCACCCTATCGACTGGGTTGGTGCCGATTCATGCAGGGGAGGTCCCAGCCTCGGATACGCGAGCAGCTCAGCCGGGGCACTCGCTACATGCGGACGCCTTTAATGAGGGGCCGCGTCAAGCAGCGTACCTCATGCCTGGCATGGGAAATCTTCACTGGGAAATATCCACCAAGAACCCAATGGCTCAGCGTTTTTTTGACCAAGGAATCGTCCAACTTCACGGTTTCTGGTACTTCGAAGCAGAACGATCGTTTCGCCAAGCCGCAGCCTTCGATTCGCAGCATCCTATCTTCTATTGGGGTATGGCTCGAGCCAATATCGAAAACGCCGAACGTTCTCGTGGGTTTATCGAGCAGGCGATGAGCCGACTCGAAAAAGGGAACGACAAAGAAAAGCGCTTGGTCCAAGCTTGGAACGAGCGAGTGAAAAAGTCTGAGGAGAATCCTGAAAAAGAGGCTGACAAAAAGAAAGACCGCGAACGATTGAAAAAGTATGCTCAGGATCTGGAGCAAATCGCCTATGACTATCCCGATGATATCGAACTGAAGGCCATACTCGCGCTTCAACTGTGGCAAAACGATGGTGCTGGTGAGTCGATTCAAAGCCATCTTGCCGTCAATTCTTTGATGAGCGAAATTCTTCGGGTAAATCCACGCCATCCCGTTCATCATTTTCGAATCCATATTTGGGACTACCGTAAAGAAGCCTTGGCCATTGATGCAGCTGCGAAATGCGGACCTTCTGCTCCCGGTATCGCACACATGTGGCACATGCCTGGCCATACGTACACACGATTGCACCGCTACGCAGATGCCGCATGGCAGCAAGAAGCTTCGGCTCGCGTGGATCATGCTCATATGGCTCGCGACCGTGTCATGCCGGACCAGATCCACAACTTCGCACACAATAATGAATGGCTTATTCGCAACCTGATACTTCTGGGACGCGTCAAACAAGCCATCGATCTGGCCAAGAACATGATCGAATTACCGCGCCATCCCAGCTACAACGAAATCGACAAGCGAGGGAGCGCGAGGCTCGGTCGAGAACGGCTGCTGAATGTTTTAACCAGCTATCGCATGTGGCCTGAACTTGCAACGCTTTCGAACAGCCCCTACTTGGACCCCACTTCTCATCCGTTGATTCAAGACGAACAAAAATCTTGGCTTGCAATTGCCGAACTGCTCAGAGGTAACTTCGACCAAGCAAATCATCTTCATTCGGAGATCCTAGAACAAATTGCGAAGCTGAAATCCGAATGCGTTGACTTGCGAGAGAAGGTGCGTTTGCTAGAAGAAAATGAACAGAAGCAGCAGGAGAGCAAATCCATTCGACCTCCCGAACTGCTTATGCCCTACAACTTGTCCGAAGATCTTTTTGGCGATGAAAACGATCCGACTCTTCTGAAGATCCCCGGCAAAGAACTGGATGATTCGGAAACCAAGGACTGGTCAACCGAACGCAAAGATCTATCGAAACAACTTCGCACCCAAGCGCATCGCCATGCGAAGCTCAAGCAATTCGAGATCGCAATTCAAGCCTACCGCGCTGCCAACGCAGGGGATTTTGAACAAGCACTTCGTAAGTCCAATGACTGCCGCCCCTTAGTCAATTCTATCGTTAGGATGGAATGGCTCGCGCTGGCTGGTCAACCTGATAAGGCTATGGAGCGAATCACAAGGCGAATCGAAGAAGGACCGAATGAACTGATTCCACTTGCCTGCGGAATCTGGATTGCTTCGAAAAACGATCTTTCCAACGAAAAGACGCTTGCACTTGCCAAAGGATGGATGAAGGCGCTATCGAACATCGCGTCAACTGCGGACGACAACCTAGAACTGATCCAACGAATTGAACCTTGGGTTGAAACCTTGGGGCAAAAGGAAACTTGGCGTCACCAAGTCCCAGCACCAGCGGATATTGGCGAGCGTCCCTCACTGGATTCGTTGGGCCCTTTGCGTTGGACCCCTTCCATGGCACCCGTTTGGAACGCGATGGCATCGGACGGCGAAATGCGATCGAATAAAACCTATGCAAAAAAGCCGTACGTCATGATCCTCTATCTGGGCTTCGGCTGCCTTCACTGCGCTGAACAGCTGAAGCAATTCTCGCCCATGGTCGACCAATACCGCGAAGCTGGACTAGATGTGATCGCGGTCAGCACCGAGTCGATGGCTCAACTGCAGTCTGGGATCAAGAATTTCGGTAGCGAAATGCGAATCCCTCTGATGGTCAACCCAGAACTGGACATGTTCCGAGAATTTCGATGCTACGACGATTTTGAAGGGGTTCCGCTCCATGGTACCATTCTTGTAGATGCCGACGGAAAAATTCGCTGGCAAGATATCGGGTTCGAGCCCTTCCAAAACGCTACGTTTTTGCTGGATGAAGCCAAACGGCTCCTAAAGCTCTAGGGTGAAAGGGGCATCCAACGTCGAATACGGGCACACTGTTCGACGAAAGTCGCTGTTCTGATATACTAAGCGCCCGCATCTCATCCTTCAACGTTGCTGCAAGTTATGTCCGATTCCATCACCATCCAACCTAATCCACCCGCAACCAAGCACTTGTACATCGACACCGTCGGGTGCCAAATGAATGTGCTCGACAGCGAAATGGTTGTCGCGTCCTTGCGAAAACATGGTTATGCGCTAACGGGAAGCCCCGAACAAGCTGACGTAATGCTCTTCAATACATGCTCCGTCCGAGAACATGCAGAAGAAAAAACGTACCACAACCTATTTCATTTGAAGCAACTGAAGCTCGCAAACCCCGGGAAAGTTCTGGGGGTCATGGGGTGTATGGCCCAAAAGGACCAAAAAGCGATTTTTGAACGAACCCCCTTCGTGGATCTTGTGGTCGGCCCCGGACAATTGCATCGCATTCCGGAATTGATCGAACGAGCTCAAGCGGGGGAAAAACACCAGTTGGCTGTCAGCTTGTCGCGTCGCGATGGCAACGTCGATGAGATCAAAAGGTCGCACGAAACGTTCGACCCTCTCCGCGACCCTGAAATGCGGCCCACCCCTTTCCAAGCCTATCTTCGTATCCAAATCGGCTGCGATAAGTTTTGCACCTACTGCATTGTGCCCATGACTCGAGGTCCTGAACAAGGACGTGCGCCCGAGCAGATCATTGCGGAAGCCCAAGAATTGGCTCGTCAAGGATGCAAGGAGATTGTCTTGCTCGGACAAACCGTGAATTCCTATCGCTACGTCCAAGGGGAAAAAACTACCCGAATGGCCGACTTGCTTCACATGTTGCATGAAATCGACGGGATCCAGCGACTGAAGTTTGTGACCAATTATCCTAAGGACATGACCAAAGAGCTGCTAGAAACCGTACGTGATCTGCCCAAATGCTCACCTTATCTTCATGTTCCTGCTCAAAGCGGCAGCGATAACATTTTGAAGAAGATGAAGCGGGGTTACACCACGGCGGATTATTACGAGATGATGGATCGAATCAATGCTATCATTCCAGAAGCGTCTGTATCAAGCGACTTTATTGTGGGCTTCTGCGGCGAGACGGAAGAGGAGTTTCAAATGACCATGGATATGGTCCGACGCTGCCGTTTCAAAAATAGCTTTGTCTTCCAGTACAGCGTCCGACCTGGAACCAAAGGTGCCGAGATTTACGAAGATGATATTCCAGAAGAAGTCAAACACCGACGCAATCTTGATTTGCTGGATGTCCAAAACAAAATCTCGCTCGAAGACAACATGAAGTTCCTGGGCCAGAAGGTTGAGATCCTGGTAGAAGGCCCAAGCAAGTGGTCGGTTCGAAAAGGCCAAACTGGCGATTTTCGGCAAATGACAGGACGCACTAAATGCGATCGAATCGTGGTTTGGGACGGAAACGTTCGACAAGCTGGCCAGCTGCTGCCTGTTCAAATCACCGACGTGTATGCGTTCACGTTGTTCGGGATGGTCGAGACCACCGAGTCCTCGCCGCATCTGCTTCAGATCTCAAACGCTTGAGCTTAAGCTTAGTGTCTAGAGCGTCGGCGACCACAAGCGTTGTGCCCAATGCTAGCAATATGCGTGGCTCGCTAGATCAACAAGCTGTTTAGATCTTCTCCAAGCACAAGTTTTGGTGTTGGGCCAATTGGATTTAGGGCCGAAGGCTCGACACATCCTTTGCCGGTGCCGATAGGCACCGGACTGGATTGCCCCAAGGATTTCAAGCCCTGAAGGGGCGACTTCAAGACGCGTAAGCGAGTGACTATTCTGCCTGTCCCTCGCTTACCGGACTGTTGATTTCATGGTACGACGGACTTCCTAGTCCGTCGAATTCCCATGGACGGACTTGGAAGTCCGTCGTACCGCCCCTACCCAGTAACGACTTCACGATAGAAACAATCCGTTACGCAACGGGTTCTAATAAAAGCAACAAGGCCGCACTCCGTCATGCGTCGGATTGCGGCCTTGGATCGGTTCTTGAGAATTCCGGCGGATGCCGGATTACCAACGGGTTACTGGTTGGCGTCCACCGACACATTGTCGATGTAGAACTCGGCATCCGTTGAATTGCCGAAAATGCCGGGGCTTCCTACCGTGTTGGGAACCGCATCTTCACCTTCAATGGTCCAGGCCTCTGGTTCCGGTTCTCCCTTCTTCCAAACCTTGCCTCGCAAGATCGCCTTACCATCCTTATTCTCGGCACGAAGCTTAATGACATACCAAGTGTTGGCTTGCCATTCGTAGGGAATAGTCTTTGCGAATCGCTGCTCTTGCATCGAGACCCAAGAACGGATTTGCAACCGCTGAGCTCCTTCTAATGCTAGAGTATAACGTTGAGCAACGACACCCATGTCCGGTAGCTTGGTCGTTGGTACTTTGTTTTTGGTGTCCAACGCATAGACTTCCGCTTGGACGGTGTAATCGCTGACATTGGGCTTACCGATGAAGGCTTGGCTGCGAACACCCTTTGGAATGGTACTGATCTTGACAAGGCCGTTGCCGCCTGTGGGTAGCTCAATAGGTTGATGACGGTAAGCAGCCCCCACCCAATGAAGAGGTACCTTTTTCTCTTCGAAGTCAAATCGCCACGGGAACGGAGGAATCACGCGGGCCCGAGCGACGCTCTTGAGTTCTCCGGAGGCTGCGTTCAAGAAAACCGCTTCGCCCTTCGTTTCCGTAGGAGCTGTATAAACGAGATCGTCGCTTAGGGTGCCGCCGCCTTCGACTTTGACTTCTGCGTCCGTCAGCAAGCGAAGATACTGTCCGGCAGCGTTGTAGGCTCGGACTTGCAATCGGGCTTTTTGCCCTGGGGAGAGCAGCAACTCCACCGGGCAGACTTGGATATGTGCGACAGTTTTGTCTGTCAGCTTTGCTTCCGATGGTAGCGTTGGCGTTGGATCCGCTTCGACTTTGTGATCTGCCTTGCCGATGCAGTAGAGGGCAGCATTGGTAGGCAAGTAGAGTCTGCCGTTCGAAGCTGCGAAAGAGCCAAAGATTTCGTTTCCACGCAGAACCGTTTTGCTTACGACCTCAATGGTTGTTTCAGTTGGCTTCAAGACGAAGACCTGTCCTGTTTCCTCGCCGAAGTACATTTTGCCTTCCGAGACAAGAACGGAGCCAAAGACGCGTCGGCCGACCTTTGTTTCCACTTCAATCACCCCTGTTTTGGCGTTCACGCCAAACATGATTCCGCCGTCGTCTAGGTAGTAGATTCGGTCACCGATCTTCACGGGACAGCTCCTGGAAACCGTTCGCTTTTGAATGTTCCACAGAAGCTTATCTTCGGTGATGTCGCCGGTGGTATTTCCATCAAACGCAAAAACGGCACCTAGGATGGTACGGTCGGTCTCGTTCTGCTCCCCGTGCCCGTAGTAGACGATCCCGTTCTCAATCAACGGCGTGACGTTGACACCCCGGGGCGAGGCTTGATACTTCCAAATGACCTTGCCTGTGCGTGGCTGCACAGCGTATAGGGCGCCGTCAGCTGCTCCGAAAACCATGGCAGCCTGGCCGTTGAAAACTGTAAATACGGGTGTGCTATACGTGGTATCTTCAGGACGAGGCCGTGTGCCCATCATCCAGATAGGTGCTCCGGTAGCTTTGTCCAAGGCGAGCAACCGGTGAGCGGGAACGGCAGTTTGGTCCCAACCTGTCATGACCCCGGAAATGTAGACCATGTCCTCGAAAACCACAGGGAAGTTCGTTCTGCCACCGTACGTGGACAGCATTCCATACTCTTCGAGCATAGAACGTTCCCACAAGATCTTGCCGGTCTTTCCTTCCAGGCATTGGAATACACAGCCTAGGCCGAGCACATAGACCTTGTCGGTCTCTGGGTCGCCCACCACGCTGGACCAACCAACGCGTTCTGACGGTGCATCCGACAAATAGATGTTGTGGATGCTTTCCCAAATCAATTCGCCAGTCTCTGCGTTCAAGCAGACAGTCTTTTCCGCTTCCTTGGTTGTTTCGGGATTGGAGCGGCAAACGGTGTAGAGCCTCCCGTTCATGATCACTGGAGTGGCGCGGGATGCATACTCTTCCTTCTTCCAAAGGATATTCTCCCCTTTGGCAGTAAAGGAATCAGGAAGTCCTTTTTCAAGGGATTGGCCATTTTGAAGTGGCCCCCGCCAGTTAACCCAATCGGTCGCTTTGGGATTGTTCCCCGAAGAACTACCAGCAGGTGTATCGTCAGCCAAGGACAAAGCGCCGCCAACCGAGACGGCCGACAAGATCATCAAGCTCAACAAACGCACGGGGCGTTTGCCGGTCGGGAACCGAAGTTTCGTAAAAATGTTCATTGTTTTTGGTGGAACAGTTATTGAGAGTATCGATATGGAAGCAGCGAAATTCGCCATGACGTGGGATCGTTGGATTCCGATTTGTCGCGGTGGGGCAATTGGAAACATCGCGGCCAAACCTTCGGTTGCAGCCAATCATCCCGAATCCCAATATACCAAATTTCCAGGCTTGCTAGATGTGAAACGTGGAACTGCTATTTCCTTGCTAAGTCGCAATTGCGTATTGTTCGTTTCGAATCCCCCAATTTAACACTCGTTTCACGTTAAACCTTTCTGAGTGGAATCCCATGGCTCGCGTTTTTTGCATCGCAAATCAGAAAGGTGGCGTCGGAAAAACGACGACTGCCATCAATCTTGCTTGCGCTATGGCAAAATCCGCCAACAAGACGCTTGTGATTGACCTGGACCCGCAATGCAACGCAACCAGTGGAATGGGGCACGAACCAGCGGCGCGACATCCGCTACTCATCGACCAACCCATTCGCGAAAGCATTCTCGCGACTTCGCAGCCCAATCTCTTCCTGATGCCAGGCTGCCGTTCCTTTCAAGATGTGGATCGGTTGGCCAAAGGTGACATAACTCAAGGGGCCATGATCCAGCAGCATCTAGAAGCAGGGATGGGGGGATACGACGCGGTGTTTATTGACTGCCCACCATCCCTGGGCGAATTGACCCAAGCAGCCCTGGCCTCCAGTACCGAAGTGCTTATGCCCATCCAGTGCGAATATTACGCGATGGAAGGCTTGACGCAAATGATTCACGTTATTCGAGACGTGATGAAGAAACAGCCGGACCGCCTTACCTTTGGCGGCATCCTGCTGACGATGTACGACCCTCGATTCGAATTGACGCATGAAGTGGATAAGGAAGTACGAGAGTTTTTCGGAGATATTGTTTTTGATACGGTAATCCCCCGCGATGTTGCGATCAGCGAAGCGCCTAGCTATGGACAAAGCGTCCTGACCTATGCACCTCGTTCGCGTGGCACTCGCGCTTACATTGAACTTTGCATGGAGGTTTTAGAACGTGACTAAAGATAGAAGACTCGGACGAGGATTGGCAGCTCTTTTGGGAACTCCAGTCGATGAAGCTTCCAGCATCGAAGCCGATGGCGGCTCCAAACCAATGATTGCCGGCACGACGTACGCCTCCAACAATTCGCGGCCAACAAGTCCGTTTCCGAGTGCAGACGCACCCTCGGCCAGTCCAACGCCAGGTCAAGAAACGCCTGAGACGCACGTAAGCCGAACAGCCACCATTCGCCAGCTGGCCAACGAAGCCCGAGCCAATCAGTCGCGAGCCAACATCTCGCCGATCACCCTTCCTGTTGCTCCCGTCGCTTCGACCAATAGCGTGGAATCGAATTCGGGTAAATCTACCCAAACCCTGGATCTGCCTGTCGGCATCATCGATGCAAACCCGTTCCAACCGCGGCGTCAGTTCAACACTTCCGAGATCGAGTCGTTGGCCGAGTCCCTGAAAGAGCATCAGCAGCTCCAACCAATTCTAGTTCGCCGCGTGGGTGAGCGATACCAGCTGATCAGCGGTGAACGCCGATTGCGTGCCACCGTCTTCGCCGGTCTGCCGACCATTCGGGCCGAAGTCCGAGTTGCGGACGACCGCTTGATTGCCGAACTGGCTATCATCGAAAACCTTCAACGAAAAGATCTGAACTCCATCGAAAAGGCGTTGTCATTCAAACGCTATATCACAGAACATAAGTGCACTCAGGACGAACTGGCCCAGCGATTGAAAATCGATCGCAGCACCATCGCGAACATGATGCGGTTGCTGGAATTGCCAGAAATTGTGACCGATGCGGTTCAACGCGATGAGATCACGGCCGGGCACGCCAAAGCCTTGCTTAGTCTTGGCAGTATCAAAGAGCAAGTTGCCGCCCTCCAAAAGATCCAAGAAGAAGGCTGGTCGGTTCGGGAAACGGAAGCTCAAGTGGCAGAAACGCTAGCAAAAGCCGCAGCCGACGAAGATGGAATTCTCGGCGCGCTCCCTCGACGCAAAGCCAGTAAGTCCGATCAGCTGGCATCGTTAGAACGAGACCTGAAGATGTCTTTGGGAACTCGAGTTGACATCAGCCAGACAAGCCGCGGGCGAGGCAAGATTGCCATCCACTTTACCAGTGTGGAAGAGTTCGATCGTTTGCGTCATATTCTTGCGAACGACCTAAAGCGAAAGGCCGCCTAAGAGATTATGTTGTTTAGCGAGCAGACGTTTCGGTGGATCATTCAGGCTTTTGCAATTTACGTTGCAATGCGATGCTTGATGTCCCTTGCGAAGCGATTGCGCGAGTACTTGCAGGGCTTGCTGATCGAACATGTAAAGCGTCAACAGATCGAGTCGAAAAAGCGGAAACGCATCAACGAACTTCGCGACATGATCCGGAAACGCAAAGCTGAGTCGAACGCCGACGCTGGTTCAGAGCAAGATGCGGACGACCAGCAGAAGCGAGCGGCCTAATCGATTGGCCTAGGCTTCCGCGAAATCAAAGGGGTCAGGCCTCTTTGATGGATCGTTTGCGGAGAACACAGGGACTAGCATCGCCTCAGGGCCCGTTGCGAAAGCGGCCCAATTCCCGGGGGATCGAGCCCAACGGCAAAATCATGGGAAGTGGTGCTGGACGATTCCCCAAGGCGCTCGAGATGATTTCGAAGGCTTCAAAGCCATAGCGCTGATAGAATTCAACCGCAGTAGGTTTTGCGTCGACCACCACCGCAACTCATCCAGTCCGATAACATCCAGGGACACAGCATTTGCTCGTGTCGTTCGTGCCCACTCCTTTGGGTTGAGTGCAAGTTGGCATGCGTTACCGTGCGGTCGCCAGTAATATTATCGACATGTCACCACACGAATTCGGCACATCGATGCAGAAATTCATCGGAACAAGCGCAGCCCCAACGAATCAGCGACCCGAGCTTACTTGTTTGCAGTGCGGTTTAGAATCCGGATTCGGCTACACCCGGCTGCAGTAGAACTTGCGACGTGTCTTCAAGCTTCGCGCTTCAGCGATGCTGGCGGGCTTGCCCGCCACAGTGTTGCGAACCAACCAATCCAAGATCGTCAGGTAGTCTGCTTCGGACATTGCCAGAAAGCCCTTGCCGCTGCAACGCTGGATTTCGACGGACTAGGAAGTCCGTCGTACCATTAAAGCAACATGCCCTCATTATTTTTGGGTACTTGAAGCTCGTGCTAGGATTCAGCCAGTACTCAATTTTTCCATCCATTTTTGTTCTATGGCATCCACCGATGAGAGGCGATCAGGCGGAATCGGTAAACCTACCCTCCGCGTCTTAGCAAAAGCTTCTTTCACTATCCAAGTTCGGTAGTAAGCTATCGACTGCTGATCACTGGGTAGAGATTGCCAGAACGCTAACTCGATGGGACGTAAACTCTGTCGAGCCAACAGACTCAGGTCGGGGAAGCGGCAGAGCGTCAAGAGAATGGCAATCATAAGCATTGGCAAATGCGACGAAAAGGGTTCCAGTACCCGTGAAAAAACGAGGTAGCGATTGTTCTGGCTTTGCACCTTACCGCGCCCTGTACCGCAACTTAAAAATCATGCTCCAAAGGGCCCATGCATAGTTGCGCTCGACCAAAGAATCGGCTCTAACTACACTGAGCGAAACTTTTTTCTGTAGGATTCCACTAAGGGCCAAAATGAATACTGAATCGCTCGCACGTCATCGTCAGAATCTACACGATGCCTTCTTTGAAGATCGCGATCAAGAGCTGTTGGATTTTTTGGAATACGAGACCATCTCGAAAGAGGAAGAAGAGCGGTCTGCGCTCCAGTCAAAAGCTGGCATCTCGGACCCACAGGTATTAGAAGTCTTGGAACGCGTTGGTATCACTTCTGCGTCGATCAATGCATTCATGTTGCTGCCTTTGGTTCGACTTGCATGGGCGGATAGCAAGATTCAAGAAGGGGAATTTGAATCGCTGCTAAAAGCAGCCAACGACGAAGGAATCACTTATGGGACGCCTGCTTATCGGCTGCTAAGTCGATGGCTCGAGGAGCGGCCGTCTGACAAAGTGATCGAAGCGTGGCAGATGTACGCTCGAGCGCTAGCTCGCGAACTGGATGAGACCAGTTTATTGGCTTTCCAGCAAGCAACACTTGGACGAGCTCGCCGATTGGCGGAAACGTCCGGCGGCATCCTGGGGCTTGGTGACAAGATCTCCGAAAACGAACGCTTAGTCTTGATGGATCTTGCGAATGCCCTGACCAAAACGGAATCGTAAAACGATTGCGTTGTCCCAGCTTGACTTCCATTTCCTGAAGAAAAGACGACCGAATTCCATGTCCGATATTTTGTCGAGCACCTTTGTTTTGGCGGTCCAAGATTTAGAGCTTTCACGTGAGTTCTACATGGACAAACTCGGCTTCCAAGAGGACATGAACGTCGATGGCTGGTGCTTTCTGAGTCGTGGAGCTTGCAAGCTTCGCATAGGTCACTGCCCGGATGCATTGCCCATGACAAAATCGCCGGATCATTCTTGGTTCGCCTATTTGCACGTTCACGATGCAAAGGACACGTACAACAAGATTCTGGCCAACCAAGTAGAGATTTGGCACCCCCTTGCGGACAAGCCTTGGGGAATGCGGGAGTTTGCCATCGTCACACCTGATGGACATCGCATCGTTTTCGGCGAGGAACTGGACTAGCTTTTGAATCGCCTCGCGATTTTTTCCGTGCTTGGCTTTTCGTAGGCAAAAGTTCGTTTTACGCTACAATGCCGATTCACCTCTCCCTCATGCCCAAGCATTTCGATTGGGCTTTTTCTTTTTTCACTTTGTTTGAGGTCGTGTTTATGCGTCTTCGTTTTTGCGAAATGATGTTGTTCGGTTCCCTGCTTTTGACTTGCCCCGGCTTATCCGTTTGGGCACAAACCGCTCCTGAAAAAGTGGTAACAGTAGAAGGGGTGACCGAGTATAAGTTCCCGAATGGGGCAAGGGCCGTTTTATTTCCTGAACCATCGCGCCAAACCATATCGGTCAACATGACCGTTTTGGTGGGTTCACGCCATGAAGGTTATGGCGAGGCGGGTATGGCCCACTTGCTTGAGCATTTGGTGTTCAAGGGGACGCCAACTTTCCCGGAAGTGCCCAAGGCGTTGCGTGACCATGGTGCGAACTTCAACGGAACCACCAATGTCGATCGAACCAATTACTTTGAGACGCTTCCTTCCAGCGATGAGAATCTAGAGTTCGCGATTCACCTGGAATGCGATCGCTTGATGAACAGCTTCATCAAGCGCGAGGACTTGATGTCGGAGTTTACCGTTGTTCGAAATGAATTTGAACGCGGCGAGAATAGCCCTCAGGGGGTGCTTTCGCAACGTGTGCAAGCGGTTGCCTACGAATGGCACAACTATGGCAAGTCAACGATCGGCAATCGATCCGACATTGAACGAGTGCCTATCAACAATCTTCAGGACTTTTACAAAAAGTACTATCAGCCCGACAATGCGGTACTGATCGTTACCGGCAAGTTCGAGGAAGCCAAAGCATTGGAACACATTACCAAGTACCTTGGTTCGATTCCCAAACCCACTCGCAAGTTAGATGCTCCGTACACCGAAGAACCAGCTCAAGACGGCGAACGGTTTGTTTCGCTAAAACGCGTGGGTGCAGTCGGTTCCGTGATTGCAGCGTACCACATGCCAGCAGCATCCCATCCTGATTGGGCACCGCTGAACATCTTGGCAAGCGTTCTATCCGAATCGAAGATTGGTCGATTGGATGCTATTTTGGTGGAAACCAAGTTGGCGACCAGCGCATCTGCGGGGGCCGACAATTCGCATGACCCTGGTTTGTTCACTCTGTTTGCTGAACCAACCGAAGGCAATCTAGAAGCGTTGCGAGTCAAGCTGATTGAAGTGATGGATACCATTGGTGCGGAACCGTTCACCGAAGAAGCGGTTGAACGAGCCAAGTTACGAGCCAAACGCCGCACGGACCAATTGCTTTCCAGCGCGTCGGCCATGTCGAGCGGACTGAGCAGTGCAGCTGCCCTCGGGGATTGGCGTCTACTGTTCTTGCAACGCGATCGCGTTGCCATGGTGACCGCAGCCGATGTCAATCGAGTTGCACAGACCTACTTTCCTGAATACAACCGAACCGTTGGAATGTTTTATCCCACCGACGCCCCGAAACGGCTGAGCATACCAGCGGTCGAATCGATTGCGGACGTAGTCAAGAACTATACGGGAGGAACTGCGATTGAATCGGGAGAAGCGTTTGAACCAACCCCAGAGAACATTGACGCTCGAACAAAGACAATCGAGATCGATGGAATCAAAATCTCTCTCTTGCCAAAGAAGAACCGTGGGCAAACGGTCTCCATGACCCTTTCTTTGCGTTATGGCAATGAAGAATCGCTCGCCAATAAGAATACGGCTGCAGCCATGGTGGGCGGGATGTTGATGACAGGCACCAGCAAAATGGATCGCCAAGCTCTTCAAGAGAAAATGGACAATCTCGGAGTTCAAATCTTCGCTGGCGGAGGTGGTGGAGGTCGTCGTGGTGGACGCGGTGCTGGCGGTGGCCGAGCTGGGCAGCTTGCTTTCTCGATCGAAGCCAAACGGGACTCGTTGGTGGAAGGTATCGCATTGCTTGGTGAGATTCTGCACGATCCTGCGTTCCCGAAAGACGAATTCGAACAGATGAAAGCAAGGACGATCAGCCGCATGCAATCGATGATGTCGGATCCTGCTGCATTGGCAAACGATCGACTTGGCCAATCGCTCTCCGATTACCCTCTTGGTGACGTACGCTATGTACCATCCATGCAAGAATCGCTTTCAGAAATGAATCGAGTTCAACTGGATGAAATCGTTGAGATCTATCGCAAGCAGATTTCGGGCAGCTACGCAGAAGTAGCGATCGTGGGTGACTTTGATGTCGATCCAACGCTCAAAGCGATTGAACGCGAGCTAGCCAATTGGAAAAGCGAAATACCGTTCAGCCCTATCGAACGAGATGCTCGCAAAGAGTTGGTAGGTAGCAACGAAGCCATTTTGACCCCTGACAAAGCGAACGCAGTTTTCTTGGCGGGCATGTCCCTGGAGCTCAACGAAGAGAATCCGGAAAGCATCGCTTTGGAGATTGGCAACTTTATCCTCGGCGGAGGCACTCTCTCGTCGCGACTTGGGGACCGTATCCGGCAAAAAGAGGGATTATCATACGGCGTAAGCTCTTCCCTATCGACCCCGTCACGCGGAACCGACGCACGGTTCACCATCAACGCGATCACCAACCCAGCGAACATCAAGGCGGTTGAGGTTGCGGCGATGGAAGAACTGAATCGCTTCATCGATGCGGGG
Source organism: Pirellula sp. (assembly GCA_044359895.1). Classification (GTDB taxonomy): domain Bacteria; phylum Planctomycetota; class Planctomycetia; order Pirellulales; family Pirellulaceae; genus JBKCUI01. Next base: position 18,702 of record JBIKLJ010000031.1, on the reverse strand, counting down.
CCAACGGAGGCAGAAATGGTGGATGCGAAGAAGGCTTTCTTGGAAGCAATCAAAGTCTCCAGGACAGGCGACAGCGCTATCGCGGGCCAGTTGGCATCCAATTTGTATCTTGGCAGAACTTTTGCCTACTCGAAAGAACGGGAAGCGATGATCGATGCACTCACCGCTGAATCGGTTCGATTGGCTTTCAAGAAGTTTATCGACCCAAGCAAGTTGGTAATCTTGCGGGCTGGCGATTTCAAATAGCCCATACCGATGAAGGCATGATCTTGCCTGTCGTAGGTTTTAAAAAAAGAGTCGCTGATTCGCGGTTACGAACAGCGTTCAGCGACTCGCATCTTGGCGCTGCGGCTTCGCGAGTTCTCGTTCGTTTCTTCTTCGCTCGCTTCAATTGGCTTTTTGGTGAGCACTTTCAGGTGCTCGTTGTCCCGCATGGCATGCTTGACGATGCGGTCCTCCAGCGAATGGAAAGAAATGACAAGCAATCTGCCACCGGGAGTGAGGCAATTAGGAAGCATTCTCATGGCGTCTTCCACATGCTTCAGTTCGTGATTGACCGCGATGCGAAGGGCTTGAAAGGTACGAGTCGCGCTGTCGATTCGGCCTGGAATTCTGCTGCCAGGAACACAACGATGCACGAGATCGGCGAGCTGTTCCGCTGTTTGAACGGGATCTGACTTGCGACGTTCGACGATGGTTCTTGCGATGCGTCGACTAAATCGCTCTTCTCCAAATTGGTAGATGATGTCGGCAAGATCTTTCTCGTCAATCTTGGCCAACAGATCCCGAACCGAGATCCCTTCCTCGGTACAAAATCGCATATCCAAATCGCCGCCGACTCGAAACGAGAACCCGCGTTCACGGTCTTCAAGCTGATCGCTCGACAGGCCCAGGTCGAGCAAGATACAATCGGCTTTTGGAATATGGTACTCTTCCATGAGATTCGGCAGATCGCGGTACGAGCTTTGGATCAAGCGAACATGGCAGGAATCTTTCGGTAGTTCTGCGTCGAATAGTTTTGTAACTCGGTCGATCGCACCGCCATCGCGATCGATTCCAATGAGCGTATCCTGTGGGCTCAATTTTTTGATAAGATGCCATGCATGACCGCCGCCTCCCAACGTTCCGTCCACGATCGTTCTAGGCTCGGTGGCTTGGCGATCGATGCCTGACCATTCGAGAACTTCCTTCAGCAGGACTGGGATATGGACGGTGGGATGGGCCACTGGCGAAAATTCTAAAAGAGAGATGGAAAAACGAAAAAGCCGGTCGGCCGGGCCATCTCATTCATCCATCGGAGCATGCACTTAAAGGTTCCGTTCTTGGGCGCGATGCGTGTTACTGACTTCCGCGAGTTGGGTTATCAAGGAACTTGCAAAGTGAGGATAAATCGAGAAAGGCAACCAATTACTGCTTCATAATCGATTGGCGGGAAAAGCCCGTGGCCGCGAAGCTTGTCCCAAACCTTTTCAACTCGTCCCCGCAATTCGCTTCAATGGGTGAGATGTCTCCGGGCCCGACCGGCTATGGTTCGTGTCCGTGCGACAAGGTCCTACAATACCCTACGGACGCCCAACTTGGCTACACTCTTTTGGGTGAAGTTCCGAAGGATTCTTCTGCGAAATCGCGAATTTGCTATCATAATTGCAGCTCATGAGACAAGCCCTTGGTCGGTACGCTTCGACGTAAACACTTCGTCGACAGCAACTTAATGTGATCCACGCGAGAAACGAATCAATCTTGGCAGCATCGATTTTTCTTATTCTGGTTTCTTGCACAGCTTTGGCTTATGCGGCTAACAAGCTGTTTGGAGAGGGTCGGTATTCGCCCTGGGAGCGGTTGTTGTACGCACCCGTTTATGCATTAGCAAGGATCTTATGGCGGGTGGAGATTGTTTGGGGGGAAGTGGGTTGGGGCACATCCAATCGGAATCCGATCCCTTCGAGGGATTGTTTGTTGGCGGAGAGGCTTCAAGGTGGGGCGTTGTTGGTTGCGAATCATCGTTGTTCGCTGGACCCATTCTTTGTTCAGCTGATCAGTGGTAAACGGGTGCACTGGATGGTAGCGGGTGAGTATTTTCGGCATCCTCTTTTTGGTCCCGTCCTTCGAGCGTATCAGGCGATTCCAACCAATCGAGGTGGAGTGGATACGGCCTCCACGAAGTCTGCGATTGCCTTGGCCCGCGGTGGGCGATTTGTAGGGATGTTTCCAGAGGGACGCATCAATCGAACCGATTCTCCATTGCTTTCGATCCGGCCGGGAGCGGCGATTGTTGCTCAAAGGGCGAATGTGCCTTTGATTCCCATTTGGATCGAGGGAGCTCCGCGTGGTTGGGCTGTTTACAGTGGGTTGTTTATGGCCGCAAAGGTCAAGATCTTCGTCGGTTGCCCTCGGCGATCTACCATTTCAGGTTTGGACTTGCATTCTTCCCAAGATGAGCGGGGATCAGCGAATAGCATGGCAGACGAGGGGGCTAATGCGGGCACGGACCTTGAACGAATGGACTCCAACATCACCGAGCCGGAGACTTTGCGAGTTCATCGAACCAAGGTGCGAGGTGAAGCCTGCAGATGGATATCAGATGTCATGCAAGAATCCCTCGCCTTGGGTGGCCATTGCGACGAATCGATTGGGATCGCGGGGCGGAAATGGCTGGACAATTGAGCATTGAACGTCAAAACTAAGCATTCATGCATTCACTAGGAGAATAGTTCGGTGTCAAAAACAAAGATAATTATAGCTGCGCTGGCATGGTTGGTTCTACTTGCTATCGGGGTTTCCGTCTGGAAATTTTTGATTCAGCCCGCGAAAGAAGAGTCGATGGCGGAAGCTGCCAAGCAAGAAGCGAAGGCGAAGGTAGAAGCTTCATCGGGTTCAAGTCGATTCACCCATGAAATCACGATTGGGGTAGATAGTTTTTCAGGGTACGCCATTCTTCGGACTCCGGAATTCGAATCTCAACTATCAAATCACGGTATTAAGCTGAAGCTGATTGATGACGCTGCAGACTATTCCTCCCGTGCCGGTTCACTCGAGAAAGGTTCTTTGCAATTTGCTGCTTTCCCTGCGGACGCACTGGTGAAGACTTTTTCGAAGCTCGAATTTCCACCAGCCACCATCATTGCCATCATCGATGAAACGCGTGGAGCGGATGCCATGTTGGCCTATAAAAAGCGATTTCAAAATGTGGATCAACTGAACTCGCCCGACGTGAAGTTTGTTTTGGTGGCGGATTCTCCCAGCGAAACTTTAGCCAGAGTTGTCATGCAAGACTTTGGTTTGACGCAGGTCAGCAGCAAATCGATCGATGCCGTTAGCGGGCCTGAGCAAGTTGTCGAACGATACCGAAAGGCCGATCCAACCACGAACGAGGTTTACGTCGTTTGGGAGCCATTTGTAAGCCAGTTGCTGGTTAACGATGGCCTGCACGTGCTCACCGACAGCTCGAAATTCACCGGCTATATTGTGGATACGCTGGTGGTGAATCGCGACTTTCTGCTGAAGAATGAGCCTGTGGTCGAAGCCGTACTTGAGAGTTATTTCACAACGCTTTTTGCATTTCGCGAGCCAGGCAAAATGAAGCAACTGATGCTGGATGACGCAAAACGAACCAAACAGGTGCTCGAGCCTGCCCAAGCGGAAAAGTTAATCCAAGGGATCCAGTGGAAGAACACTCAGGAAAATTTCGCTCATTTTGGCCTACGTCAAGGAGCCATTGTCCACGTCGAAAATATCCTGGACCGTATCGCAAAGGTTCTCATATCGACAGGTGCTATCGAACGGGAACCTGTTAACGGCAAGTGGAATCAACTGTTTTTCGATCGCCCCATCAAACAACTGATGAATCGCAACTTCTACCCTGGCGTACAGACGGAAACCATTCGAGAAGCGACTGCCTTGAAGGATCTTTCGGAACAACAATGGGCCAGCTTAATGACAGTGGGAACGTTGAACGTGCCAGAATTGGTTTTTTCCCGCGGAAGTGCCAACTTGTCCGAACGCAGCCGAAGCATTCTGGATGAACTAGCAACCAAACTCCAGACATGGCCACAGTACTACCTGCAAATCCGTGGAAATGCATCCAACTTGGGCGATGTGAATGCGAATGAATTACTTGCGTCGAAGAGGGCCAAGGGTGCCTTAGATTACCTTCAGTCGGTAGGTGTGCCCAAAGAACGGATGAGAACAATTGCTGGCGAAATTACAGGTGAAACGCGTGTGATGTTTGTCGTTGGCGAAATGCCCTATTAGGAAAGCTGCTTTTTGTTTTTTCGAGCCTACCCCCGAATCGATTCAAGCTTAGTACAATCTACGAGTCATTTGTTTTTCAACCCTTGAAGGATTTAGCGATTGTCCGACCTGCGTTCTCGCGTTGCAACCGAATTGATTTGGGCTCCGTCTGTCGTGCTCCCCATCGTGGCTGGAGCGTCTGCCTGGTTGATGTCTTGGGCAGTTGGCGGAGTAAACTCGCTGACATTGGCGGGATTGGTCGGTGTTTTAGGGGGCGTCGGTTGGTTTGCAACTCGAGTTATTTTCTTCTCCGATGATATTGCAGCCAAAATCGCACGGGAGCAAGTGGAGAAAGCCATCGCAGCCGAAGATGCCAGGTTGGACGATCTTCAGCTTCGGTTGCGGGCCGACCGTGATTTCCGAACCAAAGACTACTTAACCTTGCTTCGAACCTGTCGTAGAGACTTTGAAGAGTTTGCGAAGAAGCCAGGTATCGCGTTTCAATCCCAAGAGATTCTCTCGAAAGTTCGCGAGCTTTTTTGGTCCGCCAAAGATCAACTCGAAAGATCGCTCAAAATGATCGCGCTTGCGGATCGCCTGACCGGCGAACAAAAAAAGCAAGTGCTAGAACAACGAGAGCAGGTTCTGGAAGAAGTCCGGCTTAGTATTGAGCATATGCAGTCGGCCGTCAAACATTACCAAACCATCATCGCCCGCGAACAACAATCCGATCTGAGCAGCCTGCGTGACGAGCTTGACGAATCGCTTCGAGTTGCGAAACGAACCGAAGAGCGTATGCGCGAGATCGAAGGTACAATTGATTACGATGCTTACTTGAAGCAATAAAGCCACACATCCAACATCACGTAATCGTTACGTCACAACCGTCCCAATAGAACTGTCCCAGTAGTATTTCCTAACCCATCAGGAGCCATCGTTCGATGTTCAAAGCCATAGGCCGTTTTTTCCGCGCCATCGGATACATGTTTACCGGTAAAGTCAATTCCGCAGCGGACTCGATTAGCAACAATCCAACGGTCATCTCCGCGACCTACGAAAAGGTTATCGAAGAAAAGAAGCGTCGCATCAACGAATACAAAGACGCAATCAGTGCCATGATCGCGCAAGAGGAAAGCAAAAAAGCCAAACTCTCCACGATTACCGAAGAAGTTCAGAAACTCGAAAAGCTCAAGTCCGGTGCTGCAGCAAGAGCGAAACAGCTGGTCGACAAGTACCAGGGCGATATCAATGCAGTCAAGAACGACCCCGAATATCTCAAGTGCCAATCCGCCTACAAAGACTTTTCGAGCACGCTTATCGAAAAACAAAAACGTGCCAGCGAGCTCGAAGAAGACCTCAAACAGCTTATCACCAATGTCAGTGGCCACAAGGTGCAGATTCAGTCGCTGATGCGCGACTTGGACAAGCTCAAAGAAGAAAAGCATGACGCCGTCGCCGATATCTTATCCGCAACCGAAGAGAAACAAATTGCAGACATGGTCAATGGAATCTCCAATGATCGAACCAATGAAGAACTGCACCGTCTTCGAGAGCTTCGACAAAAAGCCAGCGCCAATGCAAAGATCTCTCGCGAATTGGCTGGTATGGATACTAAGAAAGCAGAAGCTGATTTTCTCGAGTATGCTCAGAAGACCGCTGCCGATGACGAATTCGATGCCCTGATCGGATTGTCGACCAAAAAGGAAGCGACCGAATCCAACATTCCTGACGCGAAAATTCCAGAAGCTTAAGACACCATGAATCTTTCCTCTCGCTGCTTTTTTTCATTCTTCGTTTCGTTCGTGGCAACGTCTTCCTGTGTTGGATGGAGTGTTGCCGATGAACCTCTTTCCGTCCAATGGGCATGGTCGGAACAGGAAGCAAAATCAGCAGGAGATGGATTTTGGCCACAATTTCGCGGACCAACTGGAGACGGGCATGCGGCCGATTCCGCGAACCCGCCGACGACCTGGAGCGAAACCGAAAACATCAAATGGAAAATCCCGATTCCCGGCAAGGCATGGTCCTCGCCGGTTGCTTGGGGGAACACGTTATGGCTTACCACGGCCAGTGAAGACGGCTTAAGCATGTCCGCACTGGCTATCGACCGAAAGTCTGGTGCCGTTCGATGGAGCAAAGAAGTTTTTGCGAACGATGCGACTCAACCCGATTTTCATGTATTCAATTCTTACGGATCGCCGACTCCGGTTCTCGACAAGGACCGATTGTATGTCTCGTTTGGAGCCTACGGCACCGCTGCATTGAATCGGGATACGGGCGAGATTATTTGGCAACGCCGCGACTTACCTTGCAATCATTTTCGAGGTCCAGGATCCTCACCCATTCTGTATCGTCATTTGCTGCTGTTTCACATGGACGGGCACGACCAACAATACGTGATTGCACTCGATCGCAAATCGGGCGAGACCGTTTGGCGCAAGGATCGCGAATTGGAATACGGAACAGACGATGGAGATATCAAAAAAGCATTCAGCACCCCACTTTTGATCGAAGTCTCCCAAGGGGATAGCGTCTCCAACCAAGTGCAAATGGTCAGTTCCACTTCGAAAGCCGTGTTGGCCTACAACCCGGAAGATGGAACAGAATTTTGGCGAGTTCGCTACGACGAATTTTCAACTACGGCTCGGCCTGTTTTTGATGGCAAGCGGCTCTTTATCAGCACTGGCTTTGGAAAAGCAAAGTTACTTGCGATCAGCCCATTCGGAACGGGCGATGTGACTTCGACGCATGTGGCGTGGGACAGTGCCAGAGCCATTGGTAGTAAGCCTTCTCCCATTTACGACCAAGGAGCACTTTATTTGCTCGATGACCGTGGGGTTTTAAGTTCGGTAAATGCAACCAACGGCCAGGCTCAATGGCAACAACGACTGGGTGGTGACTTCAGCGGTTCCCCTATCCTTGCGGGCGGAAAGATTTATTGTTTCGATGAGCAGGGCAAAGGCCATGTCTACTCGACCGATGGAACGGAGATCGCCGTGAACGCTTTGGATTCAGGTTGCTTGGCGTCCCCCATTGCGATCGGAAAGGATTTATTCGTTCGCACAAGAACATCCCTTTATTGCATCGGAAAATAAGGTCCTAGTCGTTTGGAAATGGGCGCCCCGGTCTAAATTGCTTTGGCACTGTAGATTGCCTGTAGTGGATTTACTGCGATGATGCTATCAAAGCTGCGATGACGATAATGATCAGCATCCCGATGAACATGGCTGCAATCACACCGGTCAGTTTTGCATAAGAGAACGGAGCCGTGCCGTAGACCTCGCCGGTTTGACCGTTCACGAGAACGCGGTAGGGTTTGTCACGATACTGGTAAACCATAATCCATACGGGCAACAAAAGAGGCACACTACGCATGTTTTGGATTCGGACGTTGACTCTCAAATTGCGAACGTTGCCCGGGATCTTTTGCTGAGATTGCCCCGTCTCGTAGGATTCGACCAAGGCTGCAGCATTCATTCTTGCGTCGCGGCGCGGCACGCGAAATTCTTCGACAATAACGTTGTCCAGATCCAATGTCTCCGGTGCAACACTTTGTGTCAGGTCAAAAGGTGCGATCTCTCGAACTTCTTGCGGTGTCAGTGTACCGCTAGCACCGACCAACACACCGTCGTACTGACCGCCATGAGTACCGGTCAGGGGACACCAATTTCCTCGAGCGCCCATGGGCACCGACGAACTGTCTGCCGTCCATGCCGTTTCCGTCGTTGCAGAAAAAACCCAAAAAGGGACATATACCTGTGTGACAGTGCTGATCACGGAGCTCTGAGAAGCATCCCCGGGTTTCCAGAATCCTTGCGATAACCACTCTCGCAGAAGGGATTCCACCTGAGAATGCGGAATTTGAAACGGTACGACGCCGGTGGGCTTGAGCGTTCGGGCGTTGGGACGCGAGGTCATTTTGGCGCTGCCGCAGAAAGGACATCGCAACGATTTCGCTGACGCATCGTAGCTCATCGATGCGCCGCATTGGTCACAACGAAAGCTCATCGCGCTGGCTTGCTGCTTCGTTTGGCTCACGTTGACGTCGGTGCCGAGCCCCGTCGAATCAACCCCGTTGGGGTTTTCCGTTCCGCAGTTGCTACAGAAAAGGTCCTCCAGATCCAAGTACGATCTGCAGATCGTACATCGAGCTTCAGAAATCATCAGTTCCCCCCCGGATGATTGAGAACAATGATCAACCCGATCGCGATCAAGATCAGCATGGCGACGGCAAGAACCACCGCAGTGATTCGAGCCTTCGACCAGGGTTTTTCGCCGTAGACCTTTCCCGTTTGGCCATTGACCAGAAAGCGAAAGACACGATCGTGGTATCGATAACTAAGTACGTGAACAGGCAGTAGGATCAAGTCGGATCCGCCCACATCCAGCTCGGTTTGGACACGCAGCCCCGATTGAGTATCTCCAGGCAAAAACTGGCCTATTGCAGCTAGTTCGCGCCGTCGAAACTCTTCTTGCGTCATTTGCTGCGCGGTTTGTTGATCGATGGAGTATTCTTCTGACATCCAGCCTGCCAAGTACATAGGGCGGTAGCGAACCATCGTGGTCAGTCGATAGGGCTGAATCGCCAACGCTTCGTTTTGTGGTAGCCCTTTGGATGCGGACACCATGTACCCTGAATAGTATTTTCGATAAATTCCCGAGAGCGGCCACCATTCCGTTTCTTGCACGGTGCGGGTCATGGTCTTCGTTTTTCCATCCGAATCCTTGACCGTATACGTTTCAGTTCGATACCAATACTCACCGATCTGAGCGGACCATTGACTGATGGCTTTCATAGAGAAGTGCCAAAAAGGGATGTAGACTCCGTGTTGCTTGTCCGTCAGAGCTTTGCGAGTTAGATCACCTGGCCGAAAGAAACTATTCTTTCCGATCCATTCAAAAAACAGCTCCTGGGCTCGCTCGCGAGTTATTTCGAAGCCAATGATAAATTCTGGGGTCTGCGAGGTGCGTTGCTCCAACGGCAATTCGACCACGTAGATCGAATCGCAAAAAGGACAGCGAAGACTCCTTTCATCCTTGACAACATCCACTTCGCTGCCGCAGCTTTCACATCGAAAAGTACAAGCAGTGCCAACTGTTTCAATGGTTTGGCCAGTCTCAGCGAAGGTGGATGAAGCCTCGCGGTAAGTTGCATCCGATGTATGACGAGCTGCGGTCGCAAATTCATTGGGCGTTTCGAAGGGGATGCCACACGCGACACAGAATCTCGAGCCAATTGGCCGAGGAGCTCCACAAGCACCACACGGTAATGTGGGACTAGCTAGCGATTGTCGCGGATCACCGAGCGGATCATACTCGATCACTAACTCCTGGCGTGAACGGTTATTCATCAGTACGAAAATTTGGTAAAAAAGCCACTTGCCCCCCAGATCTCAAAACCGCGTACCAGTATCCCCTTAAAATGGGCAGACGCCAAGCAGGAATCAACCGTAAATGTGTTCGGCTGGCGGCTGAACGGTTTCATCAATTTTGGTAAAACATGCATTATGGAAAAACCAATCAATCACGGTCCGTGGCAAGTATCAAAACAAAACGCGATCTATCAAGACCCTTGGATCGAAGTTCGCATGGACAATGTCGTTCGCCCCGACGGCAGTCCAGGAACCTTTTCAACCGTTCGCATCAAGCCTGGAGTTTGCGTTATTCCCGTCGACCAACAGGGCATCTGTTATTTGACCAAAGAGTTCCATTACGCGGTGGGGCGTGAAACGATCGAGGGAATCAGTGGCGGGATTGAACAGGGCGAAACGCCTGAGTTCGCGGCTGCTCGAGAACTTCAAGAAGAAGTCGGAATTCTCGCAGACCGGTGGATCTCCTTGGGCACCGTCGACCCGATGACCTCCTCATTGCATTCCCCAACGGCCCTATTTCTTGCATGCCAATTGCATTTTACAGAGACCAATATGGAATCGACCGAACAGATCGAGCGAATTGCGATGCCTTTTGCCGAAGCAATGCGAATGGTCATGGACAGCGAGATCACTCATGCCCCTTCGTGCGTTGCCATTTTGAAAATCGGCATGCTGTTTCCCGATTGGTTTCGATCATGAAGTCGAAGAAGAACGGAAGAAATCGAGCCAGCCAAAATCTGCGACGCCGCGGTCAGCCCGGTCTAGCACCTGGATCGATGATCGTAGACCCGATGGCGGAACCTACCATCATTCGCGTTATTGCCTTCAGCCCATCGGATTTTTTGGAGAAAACAGTTCAAAACGTGGATGAGATACAAGCGATACGTATCGCGTACCCTAACGTCTGGATCGATGTTACAGGGCTGGGCAGTGAAGAAAAGCTAAGCAGCATCGCAAAATTATTGAAGCTTCATCCGCTTGCCATGGAAGACGTCGTCAACGTACATCAACGAGCCAAGGTGGACGAGTTCGAAGATTCGATCTTTGTGGTCAGTCGCATGATTGATGGGGAAGATGCTCTTCAAACAGAACAGTTATCCTTTTTCTTAAAGGATGGCGTGCTTGTCTCGTTTCAGGAAAGAAAGGGGGACTGCTGGGAACCTGTTCGGCAACGTATTCGGACTCATCGCGGCAAAATCTGCGCCTCCGGAGTCGATTATTTGCTTTACGCTTTGTTGGACTCGGTGGTCGACAGCTACTTCCCAGTTATGGAAAGACTTTCCGATCAGGTCGATACGATCGAGGCGGAGATTATCGAAGGACTAAAGCCTGCTCAAATGCACAGCATTCACCTACTGCGAGGCCAGCTATTGGGGTTGCGTCGCGCGGTACGACCGCACCGCGAAATGATCAACGAACTCGTCCGCGATTCTCTTCCTCAGGTAAGTCCCGAAACGCGAGTGCACTTGCGAGATTGCTATGACCATGTGGTTCAAGTGATTGACACGGTGGACACCTATCGCGAAATGACATCCGACATGCGCGACTTTTACCTATCCAGCGTCAGCAACAACATGAATGAGGTGATGAAGGTATTGACCATCATTTCTACGATCTTCATTCCGCTGTCATTCGTCGCTGGTGTTTACGGAATGAACTTCAGCGATACATCCCCGTGGAACATGCCTGAATTGAAATGGTACTGGGGATACCCGTTCGCATTAGCCTTGATGGCATTGATTGCATTTGGATTGTTGATCTACTTCAAAACACGACGTTGGCTCTAAAGCTCGAACGTTCGTGCAAAATCATGACGGTCACCCCTTTCATGCTTCGCGTCCAACTCGAACATGAAGAGAAACTCACAATGTTTGCGAAATCGTGCGATGGGGGGGCCGTCCTTTCCGTAGATTGGGCTTAGGACAATGATACCTAGGCTGATAGCGCAAGTTTGGAATTGTTGGTAAGAACTACCTGCAACCCCGAACAGAAACGTTCTTCTGGTCGATAGCATATCTTGCCCAGCCGACCAAGTCGCTCGACGCGTTTTTCGCGAGAGCAGCTCTGTTCGCTCGGTTCGCACATGATCAATGGACATGATACTCCAACAGCATGGGTGGCCTGAATTGCCTAACTTTACAACTATCCGGGAGATTGTTGAAGCGGAGCTCTGTGACAAGAACCACTTGCTTCCCAAAGCTTTTCCCCTGACAGAAAAACTACTTCGCAAGCAGGGGTGCCCCTGCGGAATTTTTTATTGTTTGCATGGCCCTCGCAGTATTCGATTGACTGCGGTCTTTGATATCGAGACTGCCAGGGTTTTGTTTTATGACTCCACAGGACATCGAGCTGGAGTGCGTTGTGTCAAGGACCTAGTCCTTGCTGCCGCATAACTAGTAAGAGTCCCTAGGCGTTCGCAATAGCGGAATGGGTTGCTATGGCGAACGACATCCCTCAACCCAACAGCATTAACAACCGGGAATGGAATCTCACGTATGTTGATCTTGTCCAGGAGAGAGTCCGAGCGGGTTCATCTTGGCGATGACATCATTTTGACAATTGTTCGAGTAAACGGTGATAAGGTGCGAATCGGAGTGGAAGCTCCATCGCACATCAAAATCCTACGCACAGAACTGGAGCGGACTTCTGAAGCCTCCCCACCAGTCATAGAACAAAGTCCAAACCGTCGCGCAGCATAAACTTGCCAGACAGAACGTGCATGAACGGCATCAGCCGATGACACTTGTGCACTACAAAAGAACCCAAAACGTCGAAATTGCGTAACCAACATACGCAAAATCGACGTTTTTTCGTTGCTGGATTTGTAACATCACGAACGTTAGGAAAATCATGATCTTGCTCAACACATAGCCAAGGTTCTTAGCGTTAATCGGTAGTTAGCGTTTCGCCTTATTGAGCCGCGGGCGTTAGCCGCGACAACCGTATTTGGCAGGGAAACCGTAACGCGGCTAGCGCCCGCGGCTCAGTAATTTGCTTGCGCAAACTACAAAGTGAGTGCCATTTGGCTAGCGCCTGCGGTTCAAGTTGGTACGGGAGGGTCCGATCGGACTGCTAACCACCGATCTGATACATGGCGCGCTGAGGTGGCTTGAAGTCAACATGCGCAATTCCGTGCGAGGCATACTTATTTCGAGTGCATTCAGCCGCGATATCATAGATGACGTGATCGCTCGCATTCGAATCGCACGCAGACTTCACATCCCATTCTTGCTTCCCGAACAAGCAATTGCGCAATTTGCCATCCGCCGTCAAACGGAGCCGATTGCATGCTTGGCAAAATGGTTTCGAAACGGGATCGATGAAACCTACGCCCCCTTTTCCATCTTCGAACCCAAAATCGGAAGAGGGTTGTGCGCTATCTTTGCGTTCGATCGCTTGAAGACTTCCAAAATGTTCTTCCAGATGCTTGCGCACTTCTTCGCCGCTGACAACTTGGTTCTGGCTCCATTGGCGATCGGCGTCCAAAGGCATAAATTCGATGAAGCGAATGAACAGATTCCGCTCGCGTGCAAACTCAACCAAAGGAATGCAATCTTGAAAGTTAAGCTCACGCAGCAACAAAGCATTGAGCCGAACATGCAACTTGGAGCTTACCGCTGCGTCGATTCCTTCAAGAACCGTATCTAGTCCCTCGCGACGGGAGATGGCTTTGAATGCTTCCTCGCGAAGTGTGTCCAAAGAAATGTTAATATGCGTTAATCCAGCGGCTTCCAATGCATGGATTTTTTCCGCCAACATCATCGCATTGGTCGTCATCGCAATTTGATCCAATCCACTTAGCCCTCGTAGTTTTTCCACAAGCTGCTCCAGCTTGGGACGCATCAGTGGTTCACCACCCGTTAAACGGACTTTGCGAACTCCAGCCCGGACCATGACCGAAACCACGCGAGCGATCGCATCAAACGATAGCAAGCGGTGTTGTGGCAAAAAACCCAGTACCGATTCCGGCATGCAGTATCTGCATCGGATATTGCAGGCATCCGTAACACTCACACGAAGCGACTCATGGATGCGTCCCAACGAATCTACTAACGGAGGAAAAGTTGTCTCGCTCGTTGGCTGCTTTGCAATCGAGGAGACGTTCATTCGTGGCGTTCCTTCAAGCATCGGATTTTGGGTGAATCCATTTCGGGGCACTTGCAGCAAACCACTCCTTTTTCCAAATAGGAACTTGCTTTTTGAGTTCATCAATCAACCATTTCCCAGCCTCAAAGGCTTCGCTGCGATGCGGTGTGCTAACAACCACGGCAACACTGGGTTCCTTGATTTCGACTCGCCCAAGGCGATGCACGATCGATACTGCTTTGACCGGCCAGCGTTGCTTTGCGATATTTTCAAGCTCTTGCATTTTCGCTAACGCCATTTCGCGATAGCCTTCGTACTCCAGATAAGCTGTCTCGGTACGCCCCGTCTCTTCATTGCCAGTCCAGCGCCGCGTTGTCCCCAAAAACAAAACGGTGGCACCACAGGACTCGTCGGACGAGTCCGCGATTAAGCGGTCGATCTGAATCGGTGTGTCGACAAGTTGAACCATATCAATAGAGGCTGAAACGTCCAGGAAAATCTACCGAGTCAAAGCGGCTGGGATGCATCACCAGCCATTACTTCAACAAGCCGACCTCAGTTTAGTCGATCCACGAGGCTTTGCCGACGCTCAATCGCTTCGTGAATCAATTCGATCTTGAATCTTTTTCCGAAAATACTCTATTCTTCATGGAAATGAGAAACGGACTTCTCGTTTTGCCTCGAAAACCAGATTTGGCTGCAAGGAAGTAGTTACCCATGCCTTACATTCCCTTTTGGTTCGAATCCTTTGCCCATGGCTTCCCTTGGATCGTCCCTGGGTTAGCTTTGGCAGGTCTTTGGTTTGCCCGATCCACTCGCGACCAGGCCCTGAAAACGCTGGCAGAAAGAGTATTCTTTGCCGCAATGCTTATTGTTGCTGCGGCAACGTTGCGAACTGTGCTTGCCAACGAAGGTTGCTGGCTTCTGCACATGGGTAGTATTGGTGTGATGGTTTTGGGCGCAACCATTCCTGTCAGTGATTTACCGGTCAGCGATCTGGACCAAGCTGAACCTGATAGCGAAATGGCTCTATCTGATCGATAAGCTTGCCTTCAAGCAATCAACCTATTGATTTACGGTAAATTCCATTTCTTTCGAAGGCCCCACTGCCCGATCATCAGAATCGCTAACAGCAGAAAGGCTGACCAAGAATCCAAGACTCCGTCACCCAGTCGCCGATTTTCAATAGCCGTCTGAGTGGATTGCTTTCGGCGTTCTAGAATCTGCTTCACGATTTCGCTAGTTTGGTCGGGCGCAACAAGCGATCCACCTGCGGACGCATTGAGCTTAGCCATTTGGCCCAGCAATTGCCAATCAGGCATCGCTTGCAAGGTCTCGATCGATTGATCGACCACAACGAAAGGAAGCTTCGCTTCTAGCAGTTGACCTTCGGAACCAGTGACGGTCGCACGCCATTCAAAACGCCCACCTTCTTTGACGCCAGCAAACAGAGCGCGCATCGACTGCGCATCGCGGCGCTGCAATGGCACTTCGCCCAAGTCTTTGTCTTTCTTGAAACTGTTGATATCCGCGACCATGACCGAATCGGCGGTTTTCCAAAGATGGAGTTTGATGTTTTTTGGCATCTCGGTTTGTTTGGAGCCGCCATTCCATTGCAAAATCATTTCGCTTGTTTGCTCCAGAAACAAGCGGCGTTTGGGCATACTCAATTGCATTCCTTCTTCCTGTACCTCGCGACGCATGCACCAATAAAGTATCTTCCGCCAAAATGCTTTATGCTCGGCCGCTTTACCTTGACGCCACCAAAGATACGTAGAATCAAACGCGATCGAGACGACTCGGCCCTGATCCGCAAACCCACTGACAATCAACGGTTGCTTCAAGAGCGATTGAGCTAAAACGACCGTTCCCGGAGAACGCTTCACGGATTCCCATCGATTCGCCCCTTGCAACGGTTTCAACCCGCCCCAAGTTGCTTGGTTTTTCTCCGGTGTATCAATTTGTAATATCTCATTGGCACCGACGGGTAAAACCTGGATAGGGCCAGGTAGGTGATTTTGCAATTGGATGGGGCTGTTGAGTTCTTGGCGCTTTTGCCCACCCATGACCACCGGCAGAATGTCCCGGAGAGGCGACTGGTCCCAACCACCTGCACCGTAAGCAAAGTACCCACCCAAAGTGACCAAACCGGCCCCTTTTTTGACTTGATCCGCAATCGTGTTCGCTCCGACCGCTTCAATGGCTCGGTAATCCACATCGCCAAGCACGATACAGTCATACACTCCATCGGAAAGCTGCTGCGATAAATCGTAAGGCCATTTTTCTACGGGGGGCTTGCCTACCCAGACCGTTACCATTTGCATGTCGGAACTCTCGGACATCGATCGCTTGATGAAGTTCATTTCCGGACGTGGTTCCCCTTCGATGTACAGGATCCGCGCACCGCCACCTCGAACATTCAAATAGACGGTGGCTTCGTTGTTTTCCACGACAGCCTCTCCAGAAACGGGTTCGGCCCGTACCGCCAGTTCATACGCCCCAGGTTCGCCTGGTGCCAATACGCTCAACCGAAATGGCAATGCTTGGTCCGGCTTGGTAGGTTTCACACGATCTACGGAGATTTCCTTGGGTGCTTTCCCCGGTTCGATCATCAGCAGTTTTACTAGGAGCTCGCGATTGGCGACCCCTCTGCATCGCAATAGCCCGCGAACATTCAATGGATTCTTGGTGTAGACGTCCAGCTGTTCAGGCACTTCTTCGACGGAAAGGTCTTGAGCGTTTTCGCTGTCGCTTCTCGGCCCCACGCCAACCACATAAAGCGGCACATCGATCTGTGCCAGTCGGCGAGCCAATTGCTGGGCATCGCCACCAGATGGAACATGCGTCTGAGCTCCGTCCCCCATCCAAATCACGGCGGACAGCGGCGATTCCAGCGAGGCGGACATCAATTGGTTGAGCGGACCGCCGACGTCGGTCGAATTCCCTTCAGGCCGGTCGGGTAGTTTCGCAGCTGTATCGGCATCACCGCCCGTCAATGGCTTAAGATTCACATCGTAAACAAAGGGAACGATGGTCGCTTCCTTGCCAAACGCATTTCTCTCATTCCAAATTGCTTGCCAAATCGATTTTTGAGCGTCCCAACGCGACCCTTCGGCTTCACCCGATGGCAGCTGCATGCTGGCCGATGCATCCATCATGACAGCAATCGTACCTCGCGGCGTGCTTTGCCGCGTAAACGTAATCCCTGGTTTCAGCATCACCAAAAGAACGACTAGACACATCGCCAACCGCAAAGTCCATAGAACAACGGACTGCCCACGAGTCACTCGACCTGATTCGCGTATCATGACCAAGAGGGCTAGCAATGCAATGGCGACGCAAATCACCAGCGTATAACTTCCCAAGATGGGCTCCAGGGTCCAGTCCATTACGCTGCACCTTTCTTGGACGAAGCGTAAAATCGGCTCGACATGGTCTGTTCCGCCATGATCATCATGACGAACACCAAAAGCAAGAAGGGGGCAAGGTCACGTCCATACCGTCCTTCGCCAAGCGACGATTGCACTTCAGCCCGTTCTTTCGCGATTCGATACTGATCTTTGCCGAGAGCTCGATCGAGCGTACCGGGCAAAATCCGTTCTAACGACGATTCGTCGCGATTCAGGTTCACGCTAAATCCACGCACCACCGGTCCTTGAGGACGTAGCCCTCGCAGGCGATATTGGCCGGGATACCGTGTAAAGCTATACACCAAAGTCTCTTCCGAAGATTCGGTTCGAATCTCTTCCTGGATAGGATTGAACAACTTGTAGACCTGAGGGAACTGAGTCACGTTGTTATCCAAGATCGCAGGCTCGTCGACATAGTAGTTCAATTGCTGCTTATTCCACGCTGCCAAGTAACGAACACACCCTTGGAACAAGGCAAACCCAGGCCAATCCTGATACAGCTCGCTCCATATTTCGTCGCTCGCGTGGCTTGCTGGTTCGGGATACGGTACGGTCATCGTCAGAATTCGGCCCTGTTTCCTGGGTTGCTCGATCAAGGCTGGCTGTTCACTGCCAGTAAATCGCATTAAGACTCCGGCCTCCGGCGCTAGATCCTCGATATCCCAATGTCGAAAAACGGCATAGTTGACCCAGGGGATTTCCTCGATAGAGCCACCAAAGATATCCCGCAAATCCCATATCGGATGGCTTTTGGTTGCAGGAGCAAGACTCATGGAACGATCCGACAATGCGCGGCGAGAAATCCGTTTCACAACTCCAGGTAGCAGCTTGGCGATCGGACTGTTCATCACCGCATCGGCGGAATCCATGCCGGACCCCATCACGATCAACAATCCCCCTCCCTGAGCGACCCAATTGTCAACTCGATCCACCGCATCGGCGCTGATCAAGACGGGATTGTAAATCACCATGCTGGAGAATCGTGCCAGATCCAGAGTCTCCAGTTGCGATGGAGTTTCTAGCTTGAACATCGATTCGCGAAACTTAGCCGCGACAGCCGAGTCGCTGTTGGTGCCCTCGGAGGCAGAAGCATTTTGTTCCGCTTGAGCTTCAGGATCAATCGCACCGCATACACTTTGGCCGTCGCGTCGATCTTCTGCGATGACGAGCGTTTGCCCTTGAGTTCTCGCATCCACCGAAAGATACACGACGTTGTCTATCTCCAGCGGATCCGGACGAGTGATCCGAAGCATTGCGTGGTTGGTTCCTTCGGCAAGGTCTTTCCAAGTTAATTTGAATGGAACCGACCCACCATCGGGAACTTCGATCAGTTGCCTTTCAACGACGGTAGTGGTTGGCAGCACCAACTTGCCGTCACGTTCCACCAACGCGCGATCCATCGCCTCGGAAACAAGTTCCACCGTCATTTGTTCCGTACCACTGCCTGGAGTCGATTGGATTTCACCTGCTAGAGTCATCTGACCTCCGGGCGTTGCAGTCTGCTGGCTCAATTTGAATTGGTTCAACGACCAGTTACGAATTTCAGTGACAGGAACACTGACATCGATGAGTTGAACCAAGACGTTTTCGCCAACGATCCCTTT
>JBIKLJ010000030.1:0-36004 GCA_044359895.1 Pirellula sp. | reverse complement strand
AAGGCGTTCTCGAATGCCCTGCATCACCTTGGCCAATTCTTCCACTTGTTGAGCCGCAAGGGAATCGTTCACACCCCGATCGGCCAACAGCGAACTACGCTGGGCGGCAGCTTGTAGCTCCCCTCGGGCCACCATCAGCTCCAGTTCCAGTTCTGGCGACTCCATAGCAAGAACAGACTGGCCTGACTGCACATGAGTTCCATCGTCAGCAGCTTCGGTCAAGATGGCTGATTGCTTGGCATACATGGGGCTCATTCGAACCGGTTCGATCAATCCACGCGCAAAGACCGTTTGCTCAAATCGCCAAGTCCAGAGAAACACTAGGAACAGGATCGAACCGAACATCAGTCCAGCGATCTTGAGCCTACTGAATGAAGCTTCATAGGGTAAGGCAGCGCGGTGATATCGCCATCCTGCAACACCAAGCCAAGCGAAAGCGATTGCAAAGGCCCCGCTTAGTGTTGCGGCGGATTCGGGCATCCGATGCAAGACCAACCATTGATGCAGCCCCCAAACCAGAGCCACCAATAGAAACCAACGATAGCTCCAAGAAACAACATGATATAAGGCGAGAATACCATACGAACTCGAGTGCCTAGACTCGCTTGGCTCGGCAAGCCAACTTCGCCATATCGTTCCCCACGCGTCGCGACTTTGATCGGACAGGTTGGGAATGCGAACCCAATCTGACAAAACATAGTATCCATCGTATCGCAATAGGGGATTCGCATTGAAGCCGATGGTCACGATCGTGCAAAACAAAACCACTTGAAGCGAGACGGCTCGTACCGCAGGTTCTGTTGAATTCAACCAAACAATGCTCGCAGCCATCGCTAACAGCAATTCGATGTAAATGCCTGCGGCTGAAATCAACATACGTTTCCAGCGGTCTGGAATCTTCCATGCATCACTGACATCGCAATACAAGCAAGGGATACCGAAGAAAAACATAATTCCGATCTCTCGACATTCAGCCCCTGCCCAACGGCAAGCCAACGCGTGCCCAAGCTCATGGAGTCCTTTGATGGCCAGCAGCAAAACCGATAGCAAAAGAAGCCTGTCCCCCCGAAGACTCATCGGCCAAGCGGCAACATCGTACAGAATTTCTTGCCAGCTTTGCATCATCCATCCTGCAACGAATAGAAAACAAACAACTGCCGACCACATCGCCACGGGATGAAACAAACATTTCCCTACGCCATCGAACGCATGCAAGCTTCTGGAGGGATTCCAGAGGGGAACTCGCCAGGACAGAACCGAACTGATACAAGCCGTGAAGGACAGTGCCCGCGGTCGGTTTCTTCGATCCACGATGGACCAATTGCGATGCAAAAGCAAAGAGGCAGAATCCAATCGGCGTATCAGGTCTTTGACGAACTCTGGAGTTACATTGCCATCTACCCAACGGACGTTCTGAACAATCCCTTCGATGGTGCGTCTCCCGTCCAAAGACACCGCAATCGCTTTCTCCAAGGCGTTGAAGTAAAAGAACTCACGATGCACCGGATCCTGAGCGACCCACATGTCTCCCCGATCCGCCACATAGGGGCTCCAAAGCAAGTCGGTCCGCAGCCTCATTCCCAAAGTCATGGCAATGCGTCTCGAACGATCGATGCTGTCACGGACATTCCTGGACGAAACGCTCCCTTCGGATTCTCAAATTCTATAAAAATACGAACCTGACCATTCACCGGATTGGCTGTCGGACTAACGAAAGTCACTTTTGCGTCCACCATTTCGGGGGCCTTAGATAACGCGATGGTCACAGACGCTTTCGAACCTTTGGCAAACCGACTCGCATCTCCCGAATCTACGAATGCTTCAAGACGGAGTCGTTCCAGCGACATGACTTCGATCATCTTAGTGCTCGGCTCAACCCATTCCCCTGCATTCTTGTCGACCGAGACCACCATGGCTTGCACTGAACTGCGTATCGAATGTCGGTACAGCACCTGCTGCGATTGCTGGAGTTCAATCTCAGCTTGTTTTCGACCAATCATCGCAAGGGCCTGATCGAGCCGAAATCGCTCAATCTCTATACTCGCTCGTTCGGCAACCAATCGATAACGATCCACTTCATTGGCGGGGTAGGTATCGCTTGCAAGTGTGTTGGCTTTGAGAGTACGAGCGAGTTCTTGCTCAGCAACTTGAGCGGATTTCTCAGCGAGACGAACATCGACATCACGTTTTTCCTTCGCGGATGCGAGCTCCAAGGCTAATTTGGCTCTTGCAACACTCAGCTTGGCTTCGTCGGCTCGAATCTCGGCAATCACAGCATTGACCTGGATCATATCCCCTTCAGAAACTAAAACGGAATCGACAACCCCCGACACTCCAGCCGCAATCGAAATCGTCTTGATCGGTTTCAGAATGGGATTCTTGACTTGAATCAGATCAGCCTGTTCTTGAGCGTTAGCATCGCATACCAAAAGAACGGTTCCCAAGACGATTGCGATAGCCATACCTAGCTTGGCCTTGGGTACAGCGATGAGTAAGTCGCGGATCATATAAAACTCCTTAAAGCCAGAAGCGGCGGTAGGCCGCATCGATCATGCTACGGGACCAAACGAACCATCTAGGATGACGACCACAGGGGATCGATACGGTAACGGATGCGCCAAGTCGTGGATTTTTCAAGGGACTTTCGGGGACAAAGATCACACTCAGGAACTGGCCTTCCGGCTGAGTGAAAACAGAATGACTCGCTCGAACAAAATGCCCCTTTCCACGATTCCCAACCTCGGAGACTAAGGCATACTCCGCAGTTAATTTCGTGTTTGCTTTCAATGCGTTGGAAATTGCATCCATTACATATCCCGACTCCCAATCGGGTACCCGAGATTCCATTTGCCAATCACCGTCAAGCTTCGCAATCCGCAACAACATGTCGCCCCTTTTGACGGGGCGGCTCTCCAGAACCATATCCATCTGCCATCCGATGATGGTGCCCTCCAATGGGCTGAGCAATTCTAGTCTTGCGATCTCACGTTCGATGAGAGCTCGTTGTTGCACCAAGTTGGTTCGCTTCGTGTCCAGTTCTGCGATCTCACCCGCCAATCGACTGGAAAGGGTATCTGCCTGTTCTTGGTTGGGTCGGATTTGGTTCAAGCTGATATTCAGCCCTTCGCTCCGTTGTTGGACCAACGCAATTTCAGCGTCGATCTGATTGAGTTGCAGTTGAAGGGATGGCGAGCTCAGCACGGCCACGGGCTCATTCTTTTGAACAAGCTGCCCGTCGGATACCGGAACGGAATCGACGAACCCATCCGAAGGTGCAAAAATAAGAGTCTGTTGAATCGGCTGAAGTGTTCCTGTTGCCTGAATCGTCAGTTCCGTTGGAATGAGAAAGTACAATACCATGCCAATCAAGACACAAGCTGCAAGTAGAATCCCCGCTGCACTACGAAAATGAAATCGAGGACGATCGAATTTTTTAGCTGTCCATGCATCCAAGATCCACGGCGTCACACTTGCAATATGAGGAATCGCAGCACAACTTCGATCTCGATCCATCCATTCGAGGATCAAAAAATGATTTGCGGCGGAGGTTGCCAGCTTCACTTCGGTGTTTGGAATTGTTTCGACAGCCAATGCCACTGCGACAGCGGCCTCCATGGCTTTGGCAAATTTCTCGAGCGGTTGGCGATTTGGAAAGTTGGAGAATGGAGTCTCGTCCAAATGCTTGATGGCCGTAGCAAGCACTGTGTCCGCATGACGCGAAGGGTTATCGCTAACGGCAATAAAATCGGATGCATAGGATGGGGACTTTTTTCGAAACAAAGTCACGCGATCGGCATCCATGAGGCAACGCAGGCCATCTAATAGAATGCGATTTGAATCCTGTTGGCTTCGACTTTCCCAAAGTGATTTGGAGATACTTCGCGATTGCAGGAGATGTTGATTGTCTTGCATGCAGCGATGCGTCCGAGGATAAGCGTGAGCAAGCTCGGCAAACGCCTGAAGCAATTCCATCTTTTCCGAAATCGCCGCCAAGAATTCAGGGGTCGAAGGATCGGTCGGTAACGTCGACCTCGCAATCTCGACAACCATGCCTCCCCAAGACCAATTCGTGGCCTCTGCGGAACATCCCAAAAGCACGCCATCCTCTTTCCATTCGCACCATCGTGGCAACAGGGAAGTGCCCTGGTTTGAAGCCATTTGTTGCAAGCGGTCTTCCGCAATTTCTGCATGGTGATCCTGGGTCGAAGCCACAGGACACCATCGATTCCTTTCAAGCGCGGCAAAAATACAGGCTTGTTTGGCACCCAGCAGGACGCTCACTCCTTGAAAGAGCTGCGCGTAAAAACGGGTTGGCGATGGCTCGGTTCGCGAACTTTGTTCCAATGCGTCGAATACTTGATCCGCTTGCACCATTGCAGAATTGCCTAGGACTTCCGAACTGGAATTCATGTTACCTATACAGCCTCAATTGCTTGCTCCGCTGAGTACTTATCTTGTAGCTTACCTGGATGATTTACGGGGCTCGACCAGCGTGTTTCGAGTACGAGTGCGAGTACCATTTCATTGAGTACGAGTACGATGGAAAGCTAAAATGCGCACTATCAAAATTAGCGTCCGCAGCCCAATTGGAGCGATCCCGATAAATGCTTGCATTCGAGTATCAACATGATTTTCTCAAATCCAAGCCTCCAGGCTCAATTGGCCGCACGTTACTGTCAATTCATACCGATTATGACACTTGCACGGATCGTACCATAGATTCGCTAATGCCACTACGAATCAAGCATGCGCAACTTAAGCTCCAAATCAAGTTACCGAAAAAGGCAGGCGCTTGCCATGGCATCGTTCGTGGTTTCGCCATGGTTTGCTGGCTGCTCTCCGAATCGCCATTCATTTACAGCACGTTCGCAACCCGTAGCTTATTCGGACGCAAGCTCCTGTTTCGACCAAATCCAGAAGAGCGACGCTCCTGAATTCGAGCGTTTCGAAGGCATCGATCACGGCGTTTCACCCTTAGATTTAGATCTTACTAAACTGACTGCGGACAATACGCTTGAGATATCGCTGGAACAGGCCATTCAGATCGCGCTGGCCAATTCCAAAGTCATGCGAGACTTAGGTGGGACGGTACTTCGCGTTCCACAAACGAGCACTAGCACGAATGATCCCGGCCTTGTCTTCACGGATCCTCGATTCGGCGAAGAAGCAGCACTGGCAGAATTCGATGCGATCGTCACCAGCTCGGCTTTTTTTGAAAACAACGACCGACGACTCAACAATCGTTTCTTTGGCAATCAAGGGGTCTTCAAACAAGATCTTCATAACTACCAAGTTGGTATCTCCAAACGATCCGCTACCGGTAGCACGATGTCGGTTCGCAATTTAACCACCTACGACGCCAACAACCAACTTTCGAATGCGATTGGGGCTTCGGCCTTTGAACAGTACATCGAATCCGAAATTCGCCAGCCACTTTTGCAAGGGGCTGGAACCGAGTTCAATCGAATCGCCGGACCAGGGGCTCGACCAGGTCAAATCAATGGCTTCCTAATCGGTAGGGTTCGAACGGATATCAGCATTACCGATTTCGAAAGAGCCGTGCGCGATTTGGTCGCTGATGTCGAAAATGCTTACTGGGACCTTCATTTCGCATTTCGTGATCTTGAGGCAAAAGTGGATGCGCGTGACATCGCGCTTGTGACCGCTAAAAAATTGGAAGCACAGGCTGCAACGCAAGGCACGGGCGACGCAGCTCAGGCAATGGAACAGTATTACCGCTTTGAATCCGATGTCATCGATTCGGTGAACGGCCGACCTGTCGACGGAACTCGAGTCAACAACGGTAGCTCCGGAGGCACGTTCCGCGGAACGGGTGGCCTGAGGGTTTCGGAACGACGATTGAGATTGATTCTGGGGATGACCATCAACGACGGCAAGCTGATCCGCACAACGGACGAACCAACCGAAGCCCCTGTGCTTTATGACTGGGACAGTTCAAGCGGCGAAGCCGTTCTTCAGCGGGAAGAAGTCCGACGTCAACGCTGGGTCGTGAAACAACGTGAACTCGAATTAATCGCCAATCGCAATTTCCTAAAGCCTCAGTTGGATGTCATCGGAAGATACCGTTTCCGAGGCTTTGGAAAAGATCTGCTCAATTACGAGGGCAAGTCCAATGCCGTTTCGAACTTGATGGACGGCGACTATCAAGAATGGCAAGCAGGGATTGAATACACGTTGCCTGTTGGATTTCGAAAGGCTTTTACGGCCGTCCGTAACTCGGAACTCGGATTGCGACGGGATATCGAAATTCTAAAAGAACAAGAACGAGTTGTTCTGTATGGGCTGAGCAACGCAATGAATGAGATGAAACGTTCCTTCGATTCGATGCAAGTTCAAGAAAAACGGCTGGGGGAAATTGTGCGCCAACTCAATAGCCTTCAGGCCAAATGGGAATCAGGCCAAGATCCGGCGCTGGACGTTTTGCTAGAGACCCACCGGCGTCTTTTGGACGCTCGCTTGCGGTACCACCAATCGCGTATTGAGTACGTGCTGGCGATTCGAAATGTCGAATTCGAAAAGGGCTCGCTGCTCGAGTTCTGCAATGTCAATCTAGCTCGGTAAAGCGACCGATTCTTGACGCAGCTTAAAAGCTTCGTAGTCTTCCCGAGTGTCGATACCGCGTGGCGATCGATCGACTATACCGACCAGAATACGTCGACCCGCTTGCAAGAACCGCAATTGCTCCAGCTTTTCCATTTGCTCCAAAGGGCTTATGGGTAGCTCGGCTAACTGCAATAAAAAATCTCGTCGGTAAGCATAGATGCCCAGGTGCTGAAAGAAGCAAGGTGGCAGAGCGAGCAGCAAGCCATCGTCCCAGGACCTAGGATAGGGAACTACGGAGCGACTAAAGTAGAGAGCCGTTCCATCATGGCCGCGAACGACCTTCACGCATGCGGGATCTTCCAAATCCGATTTGCTTCGAATGGGTGTTGCCAAGGTTGCGACATGGGCTGACGGATCGCTTTGCAGCAATTCCATCACCGCATCGATCGAGCTGCCTGCGATTTCGGGTTCATCGCCTTGGACATTGATGAACACATCTACATCGGGACGTGCACGCGCAACTTCTGCAATACGGTCCGTACCACTTTGCGCATTGATATCGGTCATGACCGCATCACCACCAAACCGCTCGACAGCCTCGAACAATTGAGCATGGTCAACCGCGACCGTTATGCCTTTGGGAAGCTTCGCTTTTCTGCAAGCCAAATACGTATGTTCTAAGACCGTTTTTCCCGTCTCGCACAGCAACAGTTTTGCAGGCAGACGCGTCGATGCAAGCCTGGCGGGAATGACAATTTCGCCGATCACTTGGCAATCTCCGTCAATACCTGCCCGATTTGAATCGCCTTTCGACCCTTGAAGGAGCCTGCCGAGGCATGAAACTTGACGCGATCGGCGATTTCTACCTCAAGCGGTTGATTCACATCTTTTTCCGTTGAAATGATGTCCCCTACTTCTAAGTCGAACAAGTCGGTCGTCTTGATCGTCGATCTGGCAAGCGTGACAATGACATCGGCTAGCGAACCATCCAACCGAGTCAGAAGGCGCCCCTTGGTTTCGGAATTGGCTCTGGTGGAAGCGTAACCCACCCAACTGTTGTTGGTCAGCACGCTTCCAACCCGTTCGATGGTGTTAAACGGAACGCAGAGGTTTGCCATGCCCCGAATATTTCCCATCGACAACTCAAAACTAACCATGACCACTACTTCGTTAGGTGGCACAATTTGAACAAGCTGCGGATTGCTTTCGACTCGCTCGACCTCGATGTCCAATTGAATCACATTGGCCCAGGCAACTTGCAACTCTCTCAGGAATACCGATGTAATTCTACCTGCCAGCCGAAGCTCAATTTCGGACAACGGACGCTTCAAGGAGGAATCGCCCCCGACTGTTCCACCGAGCATTCGATCGATGATTGGATAAAGAAGCGATGGGCTAATATCCAATACCCAGTTCCCTTCTAAAGGCTTGGGCTTAAGTAGATTGAAGCAAGTGGGAATCTCGAGACTATAGACGAATTCACTGTACGTTAGCTGGTCGACGCTGATCAGTCGTACTTCCACGACACTTCGAAGGACGGCCGAAAGCGAGGCTCCAAAATTACGTGAAAACCCGTCGTGCAACGATTGCAGCGCACGCATTTGGTCTTTGCCAACACGCTCAGGACGCTTGAAATCGTACGCCAAGACCCGCACCTTGCTTGCAGTTTTCTTTGGTTCCGATTTGGATTCTGGGGTGCCAACCGCCCCCGCGGGCGTTCCTGACCCATCCAATGCCTTCAAGAGGCTCTCAACATCATTCCTACTCAAAACATCGTCGGACATTTTGAAATCCTTTTCTAAAAGCCGGTTCGAAAATGGGGCAGCCCCAATTTCGATTCGGCATTATGTTCGAACGTGCCCATCTCCATGGACAATATATTTGTACGTTGTCAGCTCGCGAAGCCCGCATGGACCACGCGCATGAAACTTGTCGGTGCTGATTCCGATCTCTGCTCCTAAACCCAACTGCCCACCATCGTTAAATCGAGTCGATGCGTTCACCACGACAGCCGCAGAATCTACAAGGGTAGCAAACCGCTGGGATGTGGACAGATCCTCGGTCATGATCCCATCCGTATGACGCGATCCATACTTGTTGATGTGATCGATGGCTTCATCCAAGTTGTCAACAACCCGAACGCTCATAATTGGCCCTAGGTATTCTTGCGACCAATCCGATTCCTGAGCCAATGAGCCCGATTTGAGGAGGTGATGCGATTCTTCGTCACTTCGAAATTCGATTGCATAAGGTTTCAATCGAACAGCTAACCTGGGAAGAAATTCGGAAGCAACCGAACGGTGGACCAACAGGGATTCCATCGCATTGCACACACCCATGCGCTGGCACTTGGCATTTTCCACCACGTTCAACGACTTCTCTAGATCGGCATGCACATCCACATAGATGTGACAATTCCCATCGTAGTGTTTTAACACAGGCATCTTCGCCTCGGCAACCACACGCCGAATCAGCCCCTCGCCACCTCGAGGAATAGCCAAATCAATCCATTGATCGTGGTTCAAAAAATACCCAACAGCATCACGATCTGTCGTACTGACAAGTTGGATCGCGTTAGCAGGCACTCCCACCTCCGACGCAACCGACTGCATAATCGACACGATGGCTTGCGAGGTGTGAGCAGCTTCTTTGCCACCGCGAAGAATGATCGCATTACCGCTCTTCACTGCGATCCCGGCAGCATCCGCCGTCACGTTCGGACGCGATTCGTAAATGAAAAAAATGACTCCTATCGGCACTCGGATTTTCGAAAGCCTCAGTCCATTGGGCCGAACCGACCCCTCGATCAACTCCCCAACAGGATCTGGCAAAGCAGCGATCTCACGTAAACCCGCAGCGATTTGGAAAACCCTCTCTTGCGACAATCGCAATCGATCGATTTCCGCATTGGTCAATGAATACGTGGTGGCATTCTCCAAGTCTAACTTGTTCGCCTCCAAGACTTCGTCAACCATTTCCTCCAACCGTTGTCCGCACTGCAATAGCCACCGGTTCTTGGTACTTCCCGGTAGATCGCACAGTTGCCGTGAAGCTATTTTGGCATTCTGGGAAACGCGCGCGCAGTAGGTTTCTAGCGTTTCTTCTGCAGCAACAGACATGAATGCATATGGGTTGAAAGGACGAATGTTTTTTGAATAACATGACTAGTATCGAAGAAGTTTCCTACGGGGTCAATGCTGAAAATAGATAGCGAAAGTCCAGGTGATTGCAGTGCCCTATGTCTTGGGGAATGTGATCTTCGATTACAATAGGACGTTTTCTCGATCCGCAAATTGCTATCATTTCTGAATGTCTTCGTCCATTCTCAATACCGTTTATCGATTCATCCCCGCCGTAGAATCGTTGCGCAGCTATTCGTTGACCCATTTTCGGCGGGACGTGTTTGCTGGTTTGACGGTAGCGGCGGTTGCTGTTCCGCAGGCGATGGCCTATGCCAGTATCTTCCATATGCCTGTCGAGATGGGGCTTTACACCGCGATCATTATGACCACGGTCGGGGCGTTGCTCGATTCATCGAAGCAACTGATCAACGGGCCGACGAATGCGATTTCGATCGCTATGCTCAGTGCCCTCGCCATCGTCCCTGAAGAGGATCGCGTTTCGGCTGCCATCATGATGGCCTTTTTGATCGGATTGATCCAAACGCTGATTTCGCTTCTAAGGTTCGGGGACTTTTCCAGGTTTATCTCGCATGCAGTGGTGGTGGGGTTCACGCTGGGTGCATCGGTCTTATTGTTGTTGGATCAACTCAAGAACGTTTTCGGTCTCAAGGAGATGGGGACCGTCCATGATCACTTTTTGATACGCTTTTCAAATACGTTCACTCAGGGCTGGAATTCGGAAACCGCCAGCAAGCACGGATGGACCGCAGGAATTGCACTTTTGACCATCGTTGCCGCGTTGCTCTTTCGCGTTATCAACAAGCGTTACAAGCTAGGCCTACCGGAGTTGCTATTGGCAATCAGTGTTGCTTCAGTGTTTCTGGTGCTTGCCGACCCAATGCAACAATCCGGGGTGAAGCTGCAACCGCCAGTACCGCGAAGCCTTCCTTCTTTCGAAGTTCCAGAACTCGATTGGGGAATGGCACGCAATCTTTCAAGCAGTGCGGCTGCGATCGCTTTTTTAGGGTTGCTGGAAGCGATGGCAATGTCAAAATCGATCGCGGCCAAGACCGGTCAAAAACTGGATATGAATCAGCAGTGCTTAAGCGAAGGACTGGCCAATATGGCTGGCAGCTTCTTCCGATGCTTTCCTGGCTCGGGGTCACTAACGCGTTCTTACATCAACCATTCCTCGGGTGCGGCAACGCAATGGTCAGGGGTCATCAGCGCTCTCGGGGTGGCGGCCACAATTCTCGTTCTTGCCCCCTTCGCGCAGTACATTCCCAAAGCCGCGTTGGCCGGCGTTTTGATTTTGACCGCAGCCAGAATGAACGATTTTAAAACACTCAAATACTATTTGACCGCAACCAGCTTTGACCGCTGGATCGTTATTGCAACAGCCTTATCCGCGATTTTGATCTCGATCGAGTTTTGTATCTTGATCGGCGTCTTTCTGTCTTTTGCTTTCTTCGTGCGATTGGCCGCGAAGATTCGTGTGAACGAACTGACGGTGACCAGCGATCGCGTCATACGGGAGGTGATACCCTCGGATTTACGTTGCTCGTACCTCCGAATCTTAAATGTTGAAGGAGAGATGTTCTTCGGGTGCGCTCCAGAACTGGAAAGACAGTTCGTTGCATTCAACGAGGAAGCACCCGACAGTCTCAAAGTGGTCATCTTAAGACTGAAAAGAACGAACAATCCTGACGCCGTTTGTATGGATATTCTGGAACGGTTTATTTTAAAAATGCAGGAGCGCAAGATCATCGTCATGCTCTCAGGTATTAGATCCGGCATGGCCAAAACCCTTGCGAATACAGGAATCTCGCACGTCGTCGGCCCCGAGAATATCTTTCGCGAGGAGTCCGAAGTTTGGGCAAGTACCATTACTGCCATGAAAAAGGCCTACGTACTTCTGGGTAACAATCGATGCCAACATTGCCCCAATCAATCCATCGCAAGCGAACAGCGTGCCGACTGGTCCTATATGATTTAATGCGTTGCCGATCACTTAAAAGGATTGATACAAAAAAGGATTGATATCGTGAACAAATTCTCAACTTCTACCTGGTCCAGCCATATTGCAATTCGGTGGATGGTTCGAGTCCTAGGGCTGTATCTGGGGGCCTTAGTGCTGCTCATTTTTTTAGAACGCTTCTTGGTTTTTCCTGCCCCCTCGCCTGAACTTGGGAATTGGCAAGCTGAGAGCTTCGGCGCCGAGGAATTCTATGTCGATAGTCAGGAACAAGCTCGAGTTCACGTTTGGACCTTTCCGAAAAACAATGCCAAGACAACTTTGATCTTCTGCCACGGCAATGCCGAATTCTTGGGAAGAATGGGGCGTGAAATGTCCATCATTCGCGACAGATGGAACGTGAATGTTGTCGCTTTCGATTACCGCGGCTACGGACGGACCGGTGGTGTTCCCAACGAGAAGCGTACTTTGGCGGATGCTGTTGCCGTTGGCAACTGGGTCAAAAACAATCCTGACTTCCAAAACCAAAAACTAGTCGTTCTCGGACGATCGTTGGGTGGAGCTCATGCCGTGGAGATTGCGACCCAACTGCAAACCGACGGACTGATGCTCGACAGAACTTTTTCCTCGACCGTTGATGTCGCAGCAAGCCGTTATTTTTTCTTTCCCGTTCGATGGGTGATGGCAAACCAGTTCAAATCGATCGACAAGATCCCATCTTTCCAAGGTTCGCTTCTGCAGTTGCATGGTTTGGTCGACGAAGTCATACCTTGTCGCTTCGGCAAGAAACTCTTCGATGCATGCGCCTCGGAGGACAAGAAGCTGATCACACTTCCCAAGCTTTATCACACCCAGCCTTTGCCGCCGGAATTCTGGGAAGCAGGTCTCACTTTTATGAAAGCGATTGAATCGAAATGAATCGACATCGCGGACATTCGAAACCCGAATTGGAACTACTCGATTTTCCTTGGGACGACTCCCTACCAATCCCTGCCAACGTTCAGGCCGTTTTGGATTCAGCGGATGAGCAACTTCAAGCTTACTGGGACCAATGGCATCAACGTCCAATCGAACAGTATGTGGCTTGTGATTTTCGCGATGTTTGGCGTGCTCTTGATGAGATCACTCAAAGCAAACTTGCCACGGGAAATACGTTTTGCGAATGGGGCTGTGGGTTTGGTATCGTTACCGGCCTAGCCTCCCAACTCGGATGGGAAGCGGTCGGGATTGAAGCCGAGTCGTTTTTAGTCGATCGAGCGAGGGCTTTCTTAAAGCTGCATCGTTTACCGGGTGAAATCCTGCATGGTAATTTCTTGCCTCACGGGAGCGAGCGATTGGCTCGATCGCAATCGAATCATGCATGCTTGTTCCATCAGGTGCCAAACGCATACGATCAGAATGATTTAGAGCTGGATGACTATGCGATGGTCTTCGCGTACCCGTGGCCGGGCGAGCATCATTTTCAACAAGAGGTCTTTCGGCACTACGCCCGCGAGGGTGCGCTGCTGCTCATGTTTCTTGGTCCCTACGAAATTGAACTCTATCGCAAAACCAGCAGTAGCTGATCGTGGTTTGCGCTGCTTCGGTCGATGCCATGCACGGTTGGGCTAGCTGGTTTGAGCTTGCCTGAAACGCGATAGAATTTCGGTGACAATAAATCCAGCATCGGGAGAGCGGAATCGATACCGCAGTTTCCCGGACCAGTTCGGCCGAAACAGCGAAGCATCATGAACGAAGTCGATGGTGCGAGCGTCGGATCCCGAAAAATCGAGGCCAGCGAATCGACCATCCGAGAAGGGTATGTTGATGAGCCGAGACGAACCTCGATAGGCAAGCAATCGTTCTTGGGTCAGAGCCAACGACCCCACGAACCATTTGCGTTTCCATGATGAATAGCCAATCCCACTCGAAAAATCATGGAACGTAATCGAAGCCCAAACAGACTCGAGCTTAACGATAAACTTGTCTGACGTAGCGAACAACTTTGCATCGTCGGGCAATCGACCAAAACCAAAGGTGGAAAGAACACTCATAAATCAACTCCGAAACAATCGCAAGATTTTTAGGCAGTCCAGCATTTTCCTAGACGGCCCAAAAACGTGGCAATGCACCATGATGGTGGAAAACAAGGATCCCGTTTTTACTCAGTATATCTTGTTTCCGCTATCGATACACCTCGCAGCATCAGAGTAAGTAAATTCGGATAGAGGGGAGCATGGGTTTTGACGTTGCGAAGTTTGATTTTTATTCATTCTCGTAATCGTACTCAATGAGATGTTACTAGGCATTCCGATTTCATTGGAACGCTGAACACACGGAATTGAGAACATGAGGATAAAGGAGGCAGGCTTTTTTTCCGTGTGTTCCGTGTATTCCGTGGTTGTTACTAACCAATCCTGAGTCGTTCCTCCGGTCGATGCCATGCACTGTTCGACCCCTGTGCTTAAACAGGGTGTCCAACAAAGAACCAATTTTGAACCACGGAAAGCACTGAACACACGGAATTGAGGACATGAGGACATGAGGATGAAGGAGGCAGGAGGCAAAAGGCAGGCTGCTTTTCCGTGTGTTCCGTGTGTTCCGTGGTTGTTACCAACGGTCCCTGAAGCTTGCAATGGTCCTCCATCTTATGCTCACGCTTGGGTGCAACAAACGCTAGATTGAGAATCCGAAAATACAATGGAAGCGTTGTGTTCTAGTTGTCTTTTTCGGGATTGGGACTCGATTGACAGCTCCGAGCAGTTGAGCGACAACTGTTCTACATTATTATAGACTCAAAATTCTCATTCTATTATTGTGCTGTCCAGCCGCCGTCGACATAGAGAGCATTGCCCGTCATGAAGGACGAGGCATTCGATGCTAAAAAGAGAGCCGCGCCACAGATCTCGTCCAACTCACCCCAACGCCCCATCGGAATGTTGGCCACAAAGGCGGCGTACTGGGCTGGGTCATTGAGCAACGGTCGATTCATTTCGGTGGCGAATGGACCCGGACACAATGCGTTCACCGTGACCCCCTTGTTGGCCCATTCCAGAGCAAGCGTACGTGTCAAACCCAGCAAGCCAGCCTTGGACGATGCATAGGGGGCTCGGCCTGAAATACCGATCGCTGACAAGATCGAGCCGAAATGAATGATGCGTCCCCAGCCCCGTTGAGCCATCGGCGGGCCAAACCGCTGCGCCATCAAGAAAGGTGCCTTCAAATTGACATCGACAACATCGTCCCAATTCGCCTCCGACAACTCCGCAACAGGGCCTCGAATGTTCAAACCCGCACTATTCATCAAGATATCAACAGAGCCAACTTTTTCATTAGCTTCATGAAACAACCTCTCGACGTCATCCGCACGAGCGACATCGGCTGCCATCGCCAAAGCCGTGCAATCGATTTCGCTCATGAGCGCGCCCGCAGCATTCTGGCATTTTTCAAGACTCCGACTTACTAACACGACCTTGGCTCCGGCTTCTGCCAGGGCTTTTGCAATCTTCAGGCCAAGCCCCTGCGAACCTCCGGTGATCAACGCGGTACGACCATTCAAACGGAACTGATCTAAAACGTGCGGCATAGTAGCTTCATCTTCAATAAGAGGAGGAGAAAAAAGAACGTGTCGAACAGTCTACCAATGCATCACAAAGCCACCGTCGACATTGATCGTTTGACCTGTGACTTGACCGGCTCGTTTCGAAGACAAGAAGACCACCATGGATGCGATGTCGTCAGGAGTTTGCCAAGTGCCCATCGGCACGACAGCTTTGATTTTTCGATCGGTCCACGCTTCGTAACTAAGCCGGTCCGATTCCGGGGCCTGATCGTACCAAGCTTGCCAAACAGATCGATTGAGCGGGGTTCGCACCATCCCAGGGCAAATCGTATTGACTCGAACACCATGCGGTGCAAGATCTTTGGCAAGGCACTGTGAGAAATTGATGTTTGCAGCTTTACTGGCACTGTACGGAGGATCCGTTTGCGAACCAATCTGACCCGCCACCGAGGCCAGAAACACCATCGTCCCTCGCCCAGCAGCAATCATCTTCGGAGCGATCGCGTGCGCGACATGAACCATCCCCATGATGTTCATTTCTAGAACACGAGGCCAATCGTCGGGCTTCATGTTGGTGAAAGGGAAGCCAAACTTCCCGGAACCGATCGCAGCGCAGTGCACCAAATGATCGACTCGCCCCAATTGATCCATCGTCATCGCCGCAGCCTTTGCAACGGATTCAGAACGCGTTACATCCACCTGCAGACTATGGACTTGGCAGGCATATTGAGCGGAAAGCTGCTGAGCGATCTGGGGCGTATCCGGCGACACATCCCACAGCATGATCGTTGCACCTTCCGCAAGAAAGCAATGAGCCGATGCGAGGCCGATCCCGCTAGCTCCACCCGTGATGACAGCGACATTCCCCTTGAGTTCTAATTCCATAATTTTTCTTAAGTACGAGTGGTTGAAGCGAGAGATCGGTGATGAACATGAATTCAAATACAGCGTCAACAATTCAGTTTGCTGCCATCCTCACTAGAAATCGAGTTGGTTTGGAGTCAAGGATGGGGACTTCGAAACAGCACTGGTTGCCGAGCATACTAAATCCGATGGCAATTTCGTCGACTAGTACTTGAACTTTCTGACCGCGTAAGTTGGGTGGAACTTGAATACAAACATCCTGAATTCCGCTCACGCCAGACAGGCTGCCTGTTACGCCCATATCGTTATAACTGAACTCGATCTTTCGTGATTGAGCGATGCAGATTCCGGATTGCCCAAAACCAAGTGAGTACCATTCTAGAGGAACGCAGGGATCGACATGGATTACGCCTTTAGGATCGATGGTCATTCCCAGCAAGCACTCTTGCACAATCGTCGAAGCATAGATGGCTGGGTACTCGGAGTACTTCGGTACGTTTGCCTGTGATTCGTCGCCGGGTTGGAATTTACCTAACCCGTAACGCTCTGCGAAAAATCCAGATCCTCCACCGGAAGGGCGAGCGGCCATCTGATGCGCGTATTGCATCGTTCGATACAATCCTTGGCCATCCAGCATGCGTTTTCGCATCAATGCGTCGTAACGCCATGTACGCCCCATTGCAACACAGTCTTTGTACGGTGCGCGGCGATTGAGTTCCCCTGGAAGATACGTTTCTGCCGATTCGGAAATCCAAGTGGGTGCTTTGAGTTCATTCACTTCGTAGAATTTGGATTCGTGAGATTGGAAATAACTCCAAACGCGTTGAATTGTTTTCTCATCAGTGGCACCGAAGCCCGCAATCGCTAGATTGGTGTCCGTCATACCATGTCGTATTTGCGAGTACGGTTTCACGCCGTCCAAAACAAGGAATTCGGCCAAGCCGGCATTCTTGCCCCCGGCAGATTGCATGGTCTTCGCTCGGAAACGAATCCAGCTTACAGGCCGAGGTGAAAACATGGCAACAGCGCGCGAAATCCCCAGATCATTAAAAGCGACCGGAACAGGCTCGCTTCCATCGCTGAACTCGAGCGTGCCTGATTCGAACCGATCGCCTGGATGCAAGGTGAGATCCGTACGATTGACCAAGACGGCTCCAGATATTGAGACTGTTTGCGGAAAGTCGATTTGCATCCAGGCCGACTCCGTTTCGCTGTTGGCTGCCCACTCATGCTTTCCAGCCGATCCTATTCCCACTCCAAAAGCGTCGACTCCCATTCCAATAATGCCATCCGTTGCTTTCGAAAAGCCGTGTTCCTCATCAAGCTGCGAACTAGCCGTAACGGTAATATTGCCAGTTAAATTGCTAGTTAATTTGCCTTGGTTAGGCGACGCGAACGCAACATTGTTATAGACAAGATGCTCGGCAAAATAGCCCCAGTCTTCGTTCCAATATTGCCGAACTCCATCAAGCAAAAGTGAGGCTGTATTTTGGGCGCGACTTTGTTCGAGAGGGGTTCCTGCAATCGACTCGAGTTCAGCCAGACGGCGAAACGCGAGCAAAGCGGACGCTTGAGCGACCCCATCATGCTGCCGATAGGCTTGGTCAAGATCATAGGAGTCGCTATGAAGAACCCCGTTTGGATCGATCCATCCACGCAGGAAGTGGGCCGCCTTTCGCATTTTGGGCAGATTCACCCTGAGCCATTCTCGATCTTGTGAGAATCGAAAAATCATATCGCCCAACAGTAAATAATCGATGGTTGCGACCGTTCGAAGCGGGTAGAAAACGACCTCCGCGTTATCCGTCGCTTCCGGCCAAGTCCCTTGAGGGTTGTTCTTCATGGTGGACGGTTGGATCGATCCATCGGGCAACGCATAGTGTTTCGAGGTAAGCTCCCACGCCTGTAGAACCAATGGCAAATCACCTCCACAAGCGAGGTAGGCGGCGGCCATGTGTTTCAAATCCACGCCTGGATACCAGCCCGGATAGTGCCCGTTTACATCCACTTTCCAGGGACGCAATGGCTCGGAATGAGGGCTGTTCAAATCGTTGGGAATCAAGTTTTCCTTGCAGGGCAGAAGCGTAAGTTCCCAATTTTGCGAGAAGACTTTCGCAATATCAGGATCGGGGAAGTACAGACGCGGAATGTCCGTTTGCCCAAATGACAGAGAACCCCAAGGAATTACTAGCATGAGCAACAGCACAGAGGTCATTTTGAAATGTGTCCGCATCGAAGAACTCCTTAGGGTTCAGTGACCCACTACAGCTTTTGGCTATTTTCGGCTATAACATGGGTTGCAAAATTGGGCCTATTTGATGGGCATGTATCCGCTGTCGCATTCACGAGTTTCGTTTCATGAAAATCATTTCCAATCGCGAAGAATTCTTGGCCGCTTTCCAGGTGGCCGCTGGAATTGCTCCCACTCGAAGCCCGAAAGAAGTTCTCAACAACATAAAGATCGAAGCGACGGACGGCAAGGTGGTGCTCATGGCCACGGACTTGGAGGCTGGCATACGACTGGAAGTGGAGGGTGTCGAGGTCGTCAAACCGGGCCGGGCTCTACTGAATGTGCAACGGGTCGGAAATATCTTGCGTGAAGCCAGCGATGAAACCCTGATCTTCGAATCGTCCGAGAACACCATGGATATTACGGGGGCACACAGCGAATTTCATTTGCCGCTCGCAAACCCGGATGAATTCCCAAGCGTGGTCGAATTTTCAGAAACCAGTTACTTTGAGCTCTCCGCTCGCCTGTTCAAAGAGCTGGTGAAAAGAACGATCTACGCCACCGACAACGAAAGCACTCGGTATCAATTGGGTGGGGTGTTGTTCGAAATGGATGGCGAAGACATTACCACGGTCGCAACCGATGGGCGACGATTGGCCTGCATGCACGGCAAGGGGCAATCGATAGGCGGATTTAAGAATTCAGGCATGTCAACGATTGTTCCAACCAAAACACTGACGTTGATGGACCGTTCGATTAGCGAAAAGGACGATGTCGTCTGCATCGCAGCCCGAAGCAACGACATTCTGATCCGAACCAACCGGTGTACCATTTACTCCCGTCTTGTCGAAGGCCGCTATCCGAACTGGCGACAAGTCATACCGAGCCGCGAGAATAAAACTCGTATTGAAGGCATCGTCGGACCATTCTTGACCGCCATTCGGCAAGCCTCGATCGTGGCTGACCCAGAAAGCCGAGGCGTTGAATTTGTATTTGGCAATGGTTCGCTAGTGGTAGCTGCCAAAGCGACCGACGTAGGTACTTCAAGAATTGAAATGCCAATTTCCTATCTTGGGGACGAAGTCAAGATTACCATGGATTATCGATTCGTATCGGATTTCTTCAAGGCTCTTGATCTTGAAAAGCCGTTCGCGATCGACGTGCGTAGCAATGCGGAGCCCGCGATGTTTTCTACCGAAGATGGTTACACATATGTGGTGATGCCGATGGCTCGGCAATAACCCTATCCAGGAAGTGACTTCGAATCCACCCTCACTCCTCTTCGACGGACTCAAATGACGATCACACAATTCATGGAGACTCACTTTCGCCATTACAACGCGAGAGAGACGCTAGCTGCCGCGAGAGCTTACAAAAAGTTCATCGACCACGACAACGGGAAAATGCTCGTATCGCTCGCAGGAGCCATGAGCACTGCCGAATTGGGCGTTTCGTTAGCTGACATGATTCGACAAGGCAAAGTGCATGCGATCTCATGCACAGCCGCAAATCTAGAAGAAGATTTGTTCAACTTGTTCGCTCATGACGAATACCGATTCATCGAAAATTGGCGAGCCTTGAGCGTGGAGGACGAAGTAGCGCTTCGTGACGCTGGATACAATCGCGTCACTGATACCTGCATCCCTGAAACGGTCATGAAACATATGCAGAGCAGGTTGGTTAAGTATTGGATTCAAGCCGCCGAACAAGGAACCAGCTACTATCCCTACGAGTATATGTTCATGCTGCTGGACGAACCTGATCTGGAGCAGCACTATAAGATCCCCCGCGAGCACTCTTGGATGATCGCTGCGAAAGAAGCAGGCATTCCCGTTTTCGCACCTGGCATCGAAGACAGCACGCTGGGGAATATGTTTACCGCTCGAGTTATCGACGGAACCGTTTCGTCCCATTCGGCACTTAAAAGCGGCACGGAACAACTGGCTCACCTTGCCCAGTGGTATCGATCCAACAGCCAGGATAGCGGGATTGGATTCTTCCAGATCGGCGGCGGTATTGCTGGCGATTTTGCCATTTGCGTCGTGCCCATGCTGATTCAAGATCTGGACGAAGAACATACCCGACGCTGGGCCTACTTTGCACAAATCAGCGACGCCGAGACCAGCTACGGTGGATACTCAGGAGCCGTTCCCAATGAGAAAATCACTTGGAATAAACTAACGGCGGAAACACCCAAGTTCATGATCCATAGCGATGCTTGCATCGTTGCCCCCCTAATCTTCGCATACGTCTTGGGGCAGTAGTTGTGGCATTGACCTCCGTACAACTCTGGGAGCGAATTCATGCGGAGAAACTCGCTACTTCCGAAGAGTGTCGGCAGTGGGCCATCGCGGTCGCTCAAGCGACGTCACAGGAAGTCTTGCTGGATCCAAGTCGCTTAGCTGCAGAGTTGATCAAACAAGGTCGGATCACATCCTTCCAGGCCAACGTTCTGTTTCACGGCCTGGGAATCCCTTTGGTTCTGGACGGTTTCAGGCTGACAAAGTCCTTGGAAGCCGAACTGGGTAAAGGATGGTTCGAAGCGGAATCGGGATCGTCACCAACGTCCACCAAGTACTGGCTTTACCATCTGACACTTTCCGCTTTGAATACGCCGGAAGTTCGAAGAAATCCACCAAGCTTGCGATTAGCCAGCCGGACGATTTCGATGCAGCACCCTTCCTTGGATCGATGGTCTGACGCGAAGGTTACTGATTCAAAATTGTTTGCGGTGTGCAACGAGATTTTGGGCCAGCCATTATCGACGGTACTAAAAACAAGTCGCCTGTCGTGGGACGATTCCACCAGCATGATCGAACAGATTGCAGCTGGGCTCGGAAAACAACACGAAGCCGGTTTGGTTCATGGGCGCATTCACACGTCAACAGTTTGGGCTCTGCAAGACGGAACCTTCGTTTTACGACGCGATCCTTTCTTTCCCGCCAGTAATCCACAAGCATCCAACGACCTGTCCTGCTTGGGTGAAATCCATGGTAATTTGCTCTCCACGGCAGCCCCCGAGTTGACTTTGCCAGCCTCCTCTCCGACCATCCAGTCGGATCTTTATGCGTTAGGTTGCCTTTGGTACGCTTCGTCTTCCAACGAACCTCTTTTTGAAGCTTCCAATCGAGCGCCCCGTGACTTATCCGAGAACCAAGCGCTATGGGCTCGTGCGCATACGACTGAAAATTTGGCGGATCGATTCGACCGGAATGTTCCGGAGCGATTCCGATTTTGTTTAGCGAAGCTTTTGGCCAAAAATCCATCCGATCGATTTGATTCCGCGCGGTCTTTGTTCGACGCTATCGATCAAGCCCTTCGCGCACCAGCATCTCCCAAGCCCACCCCCGTTGTTGCCTCTACACCCATCGTAGACAAACGAGCCGACAGCAAAGCACTCTCCGAAGTGCCCCCAAAGCAAGCCCAGATTGCCAAACCCGAACCAAAGCTGCCCAAACCGAAGCCAACCGTTGCCAAGTTGCCTGAAGTCACACAGCCAGTTACCAAGGCGCCTACCCCTCCGGCACCTGCAGCAACAGCACCTACAGCGAAGCCCAACCAGGTTAAGAACGAAGCGCCTGAAGTGCGTGTGGCAGCAGCATCGAATGTCGCACCTAAGCAACCAGAGCTACCCAAGGCCCCTGCTTTGGCAAAAGAGACAGCGGTGCCAAAGGAAGCCGTCTTCGTCGAAGAAATTGCCACTTCCGTTGTGGTGAATGATGATGCAAATGCCGCGGAAGCTGGATTCCTGAAACCGACCGAAGCGGACGCATCTGAACCTGCCGCGAAGCCGAAGCGGAAGAAGCGAGGGCCCGGTAAAAAATCGGGGGCATCTCCAGCAAGCGGTCCAGGCTCAGCAGTTAAAAAAAAGAAGAGCAAAAAGAAAAAACCCAAGTGGCTTTTGCCCGCCATGGTGGCAGGGACTTGTTTGCTCTTCGCGACGTTGATTCCCCTGCTGCTCTTGAATGGTTCCTCCACCCAACCCGTGGATCCTAATCCAACCACGGTCGTGATCGAGCGTACGCGACCGCCCCAGGATTCATCGAATGTCAATGCTGTTCCAAGCTCGGATGCGGGCAACAATAAACCAAGTCAGCCCGTGGATCCCGTCGCAGAGTACTACTCGGTCAACGCTGATGATGGAAAAACTCTTTGGGCACCTCCGCAAGCCGGCTCGCCGTATTCCATCGAGATGCTTCCTGCCGGTTTGGAGGCTATCGTCTTTTTGTCGGGCAATGCATGGCACCAACGTGGCTCGATAGCAGGACTCGGAAAATGGTGGCAGGAGATACAGCCCCAAATCAGTGGCTTAGTAGCCAAGTATCCAATGCTATCCGATGATCGAATTGAATCGGTGGGAATCGCATTGTATCCGGGCAAAACAGCTGGCGTGCCACAGGTTTTGTTTCGAGTCAAGTTAAAGCAGCCCACCGCATTGGAAACGATCGCGAACGGATTGCAAGGTTTCTCAGCTCAGTTGCTCGATACGAAGTCGGGTAGCAAGCGAGGCATATGGAGCAATGAAGCAAGCAACGATCCATCTGCCATCGCTTTCGAAGAATTAGCTACCGATCTCGCTGCAACCACGAAACGATTCACCGTTGGGCCTCAAGAGCTGGTTTTAGGACTGAGCGAGCTCCAAGGAGGCGTTGCCCCGTTACGTCGCCAACTGGAGCAGCTTTTGCAATCGACCGACAGTCGCGCCGACGTGACCGTCTTGTTTGCCCCAAGTTTTCTGTTTGGAGATGGCAGGGAATTGATTTCCACATGGCCCAATCTATCGCCAATGGTTCGAGATATAATGGACGAATCAACTCAGGCCGTTTCAATATCCATGTTTTTCGAGAGCCAGTGGTATCTGGAGTTGCGGATGCTGAATGCGGAAACTCGAGAATCAGGACGCATCCTGAGTCAGTTGAAGGCACGCTTGGAAAAGCTGCCCGACCAAATGGAAGCCGCGATCCTGGAATCGCCATCGCACCCGTATTGGCGAGCTCTCTCGCAGCGTTACCCGCAAATGCTTCGAAGCCTTGGAAAATTTGGACGATTTGGTATCGAGGATGGTCAGGTTATCGCCAACGTCTACCTGCCCAAGGAAGCCGCGAGCAATTTGCTGATTGCCAGCTGGATGGCCATGGCGGCACCTCCGGCGACAGGTGTTAGCACTTCCAGCACCAGCGGAACCAAACCAGCAGCAAAACCGCAAACAAAATCGATCGACGCAATTCTCGACTCGCCGATCAGTATTAGTTTTGGTCAGGAGTCGTTAGAGTCTGCTCTGCAATTGATATCCTCGGAGGTCGCTGATTCCGTCTTGAGCGGCGAGAGCTTCCCCATGGCCATCAATGGCACCGCCTTTCAAAAGCAAGGCATCACTCAGAACCAACAAATCCGCGACTTCAAGCAAGCTTCGGTTCCACTGCGAACCGTTTTGACAGATCTCGTGCGGCGCGCTAATCCTGTCACCACCGTCCAGTCTGCCACAGAGAAGGACCAAAAGGTTGTTTGGGTCGTTATTGACGATCCGAATACACCCGCGAAAAAGAAGATTGAATTGACGACTCGAACTTGGGCTGAGACAAACAACGTCAAGCTAACCTCCGAGTTCGTAGCACCGTAAGCTAGGTTCGCTCGTCACAAACGGCATCCTTAGCAAGAACGGTAAGTACTGAGCGAGCATTCGTCGATTTTAAACCTCTTGCTCAAGATCCATGAATCCGTGAGTCGATCTCCTGAATTGATCCCTGGTCGGATCAATTCATTGGCGCATGGATGTGCTCGGGTAGACTCAACCGACTCAAGCCAAAAGCTTGCAGCACAACCATTCATGATAAGCAATTTTCTACAGAAGCCATTGGGTGCAGTGGCGATCTTAACGGCCGCCGTAGGCGGGCCGTACGCCGCGTTCGAAACCGAAGTAGGTACTTCTCTTCGGCGCTCCCTGATGAGCAACATCGAAAAGCCTGCCGGCTCCCCATCCAATTCAGAAAGCGGGCTCTGGGACTCAAGCTCGACGGCAAATTCGACCGATCCCTATTCGCTTGTATCTTCCAAAAACGTGGGAACACCAGGACAGTATCCTCAGAACTGGAATCCATCCAGCATGGGGACGCCGACTTCCTATCAATCGGTTGGTCCAAATGGACAAATGGTGAGCACATCGTATGGCCCGGCTACGATTGTTCCACTTTCGATGCCGCCGACGCTGGAGAATCAAAGCGGCACGTCGAACGTAATCCCAGGAAATACGGACCAATTGTGGGACTATACCCTTGGCACCCCCAGTTTACCGCAACTACAACAACAACCACAAACCAGTGTTGGCGGTGGGATTGTCACGGACTTACGAGAAGTGCTTCGTTTCGACATCGCCCCTGGTTGGTTGCCTCAGCGATTTGCACGAGTCACGACCGTGACATCGAATGTGCGAATGGATGGCTTACGCGTACCGTTAATCACTGGCACTCGACCAAGCGATGTCGCTGGATCATTGACCTATTTCTTTGACGCTGCCAAATCGCTGCAAAGAATCCAGCTGCATGGCATGACAGGCGATCCCAGTCAACTTGCGCAACTGATGCTTCAATACTACCACCTTCAAGTGGAGCCTAGCTTGGGAGGCCAATTGCTTACCGCCCGATGGAACAACCGCGTGACGAGTGTTATGCAAGTTGCTCCCGCGCCGATTATTTACGCAGGTGCGGACCATTCAAAGTATGTACTTTTTCTTGAACTGAACCAGCCTTCCAATCAATATGGCTTGAGCGACGAAGCGAGCGAGATACTTCGGAATTCTCAAGCGACGCAACGTTGGTAATGGTTATCGACTGACCTCTTCAAGGAAAACGCTAGTGCTGCATTTCATGAAACTGGCTGCGGGCCCCGCTACCGGTGCACTAGTATACGGGTTGCTTTCGGGCTTCGCCGAAACGTCCGCAACCGCCAATTATGTTGCCATGCTGGGAATTTGGATGGCGGTTTGGTGGATTCTGGAATCGGTACCGATCGAGCTAACAGGTTTGCTACCCATGATCCTGATCCCTTTCGCGGGGATTCATGAATCCGACGCGATGGGCAAGGCCTGTGCCCCGTACGCAGACAAGTCGGTCTTCTTCTTCCTAGGTGGTTTTGCGCTGGGAATCGCCATCGAAAAATCGCAATTGCATCGACGCGGCGCACTGCTTCTTTTGAGTATCGCTGGGACCAGTGGAACGTGGGTCGTGGGTGCGTTTATGTTATGCACGGCCTTGCTGAGTATGTGGGTCAGCAACACCGCCACCGCCATGTTGATGCTGCCTCTGGCCATGAGTGTTATTTCCACCTGCGAAAGCAAGAATTTTGCGACGGCGCTTTTGATCGGTGTTGCCTATGCCGCGAGCATTGGAGGGATGGGGACGTTGGTGGGTACCGCCCCAAATGTATTTTTCTCCGGGTTCATGCAGCAGGCGGGTATGCCAGTTCCCTTTCTGTCTTGGACCCTACTGGCCATGCCGTTGGTTCTGACGATGTTAGTTTTGTGCTGGGTTTGGCTAGCAGTCATCTTATGGCCGTTAAAGAATATCGCGATTGAGATTCCAGATGCGTGGCGTGAAGAGATCCAATCGAATCGCCGTTTGACCCCCCATCAACGCTGGACACTCGGCATCTTCGGGTTGGTAGCCGTGATGTGGATCTTCCGCGAACCACTGGTCACTTTATCGAAAGGCACCGGGATTGGTTTGATCCTAGAAAGGGTCGAGGATGCCTGGATTGCCATGATAGGCATGTGCGCTCTTTTGGTGCTACCGCTTGGTAAACCCGTGTTGAGCTGGTCCGACATCGACCGCATGCCTTGGGGCATTTTGTTGCTATTGGGAGGAGGCCTGAGTTTGGCCAAGGCCATTGGTGATTCCAAATTAGATCAAGCGATCGCGGTTTGGGCCGAGCAAATCGCTT
This sequence comes from Pirellula sp., assembly GCA_044359895.1. Classification (GTDB taxonomy): domain Bacteria; phylum Planctomycetota; class Planctomycetia; order Pirellulales; family Pirellulaceae; genus JBKCUI01. The sequence continues at coordinate 9,773 of JBIKLJ010000030.1, read as the reverse complement.
GGATGCCAAGCTGGTTGATTTTAACCGTGGTGGTTTGCGGTGTGATCGCGATTTCCGAATTGGCCAGCAACGTCGCCACCGCGACCGCCGTATTGCCGATTCTTGCGACGGCCGCGCCTGGTATGGGTCTAGATCCAATGACCCTCCTAATCGCTGCAGTTTTGGCCAGCAGCTGCGGTTTCATGCTGCCGGTCGCAACCCCACCCAACACTTTGGTGTTCGCTCAGCGACGATTTGCCACTCGGGACATGATCGTGGCGGGGGCTGGGGTCAATCTGATGGCGATTGTCTTGATCCCCATTGTAGTGATCTTGTTGAAGCCTCTCGTGTTTCCCTAAATGCTTCGCATGTCGGCATAGCAACCGTCGGTCTGTTCAAATTTTGCCGCGCGCGAGCGTTACCAAAACGACTTTGCGTTATGATGGTTGTTCGTAACAACGACAGGCCCTACGAAGAGAATTCACCATGAACCCCCAAGACCGAACCGATGCATTTGCTTGGTTAGAAACCAACCAAGAGAACATGGTAGCCGACCTGATTGAGCTGGCCAATCAAAACTCGGGCTCAGACAATTTGAATGGGCTCCTTGCGGTATCGGATTGGCTAGAAGATTGGTTCGGAATCCATCCTGCCGTGCTGCATCGGATACCGCTTCCTCCTCGTCGAATGGTGTCAGACCATGGTGGAACGACCGTCGTCGAAACTGGACCGGCGTTGCGTTGGGACTTCCAACCCGACAACCCGCGTCGGGTGTTGCTTGCGATTCATTACGATACCGTTTACGGTTTGGAGCATCCCTTTCAAACTTGCCATCGATTAACAAATGACCGGCTTGGCGGACCGGGGGTTGCAGATGCCAAAGGGGGAATTGTGGTTCTGCGCTATGCATTGCAAGCGCTGCTTCGTTTCTCGCTTGCAAATGATTGTGGCTGGACGGTCCTACTAAACCCCGACGAAGAAGTGGGCTCAAATAGCTCCAGTCAAGTCATGCAAGACATGGCAGCTGATTTTGATTTCGGCTTGCTGCTGGAACCGTGCCTTCCCAACGGTGATTTCGTTTCGCATCGAAAGGGTTCCGGGAATTTTACGATGGTGATTCATGGACGCTCCGCTCACGCAGGCCGCGATTTTCACCAGGGACGCAATGCCGTCGCAAAGCTCTGCGGCTTGCTATCTGAAATCGATCAATGGAGTGGACTTCGCAGCGGATTGACCATCAACGTGGGACGCGTTGTGGGTGGTGGACCTGTCAATGTTGTCCCCGATCTGGCGGTCGGTCGATTCAACGTTCGGCTGGAGGACAAAGAGAGTGAGATTTGGTTGGAGCAAAAGCTACAGTCGCTGATGGCTACTGCCAATCAAGCGGAGGGATTTCGATGCGAGCTACATGGCAATATCAGCTCGCCCGCAAAACCGCTCACGGATCAATCGAAACAAATTATGATCGGCATTGAAGAGAGCGCTCGAGAACTTGGCCAAGTGGTCAACTGGAGATCGACCGGCGGCGTTTGCGATGGCAACAAGTTAGCTGCCGCAGGCTTGCCGAATATAGACACCCTGGGCCCCTTGGGTGACGGACTCCACAGCGCACAAGAATGGGTCCAAGTTCGCTCGTTGGTAGCCAAGTCAAAGCTCCTGGTTGAAATCCTGAGTCGGTTTTCATCAGGTCGTTTAGAATCGCTGGAGCGAACCAAGCTGACGATCACTTAGCTCACAGCAAGGAGAAACATCTTGGACATTGTGCGAGCTGGCAAACTGGATGATTTGGATCAGTTGTGGGATCTCATCGAACAATCCACTTATGGTCTAACCACACTCCAAATCAGCAAAGATCAACTTGCTGATCGAGTCGAGTTATCGAATTTTGCGTTCACTCGCAAAGTAGAAAAGGCCTCGGGTGAACCTTATGTGATGGTGATGGAAGATTCTGATGGAGGTAAGCTGGTTGGGCTATCCTGTATTTTTAGTAAAACAGGCGGGTACGAACCCTTCTACAGCTATCGCCGCACCCACGAATCTCATCATTGCGAGCATCTCGATCTAAAACGCGATATTGAAGTGCTGATCCTTGATAAGCTGCACGACGGCCCTACGGAGATTGGAAGCTTGTTTTTGTTGCCTGCCTTTCGTGGTCAAGGGCGAGGTCGCTTGTTAAGCTTGTCGCGATTCATCTTCATGGCGATGCACCCAAAACGATTCTCCGAACGCGTGATCGCCGAAATGCGAGGCGTCTCAACCGATGAAGGCAAAAGTTTATTTTGGGATGCCATACTCGAACATTTCTTCGGCATGGAATTCCCTCAAGCCGATCGCTTGTCCACCATCAGCAAACGATTTATCGAAGATCTTATGCCACGGCATCCGATTTATACTTGCTTACTGTCCGAAGAGGTCCGGTCGGTGATGGGGCAGGTTCATGAAAACACGAAGCCAGCTTTAACAATGCTCGAGGCCGAAGGGTTTGAAAAAACAGACTGCATCGACATATTTGATGGCGGCCCCATGATCTCGTGCCAGCGCACCGATATTCAGGTAGTCAAACGCACCAAGGTGGTACGCGTATCAGGAATTGCACCCAGTGTCGACGGACCAAGGTCGATGATTGCTTCTTCCGTGGGTGGCTTTCGCGCCGTTTTAGGAGCGGCTTCGATCGATGAGCAAGACTGCGTTGTGACAGAGCAGGTTGCGACTTGCTTGCAGGTGAACCTGAATGACGAAATTCGGGTGACTTCCATGTATCCCGCGAACACTCTCGACAAGAAGACGTCATCATGAGTCTTTACAACATCGCTATGGAAGGTCTCAATTATCTCCATGGTCAATGGATCGCGGGACAAGGGGAGCCCAACGAGCGATGCTCCCCTTCCGATGGAAAGACAACTTGGCGAGGGCACTGGGCGAGTTTCGATCAGGTCCAGCAAGCGGTGCATTTCGGATGCGACGCCTTTGAATCTTGGTCCCGTCAGTCGCTCGATTCACGTATTGCTCTTTGCCTTCAATTTGCCGACATTGTAAACGCTGGCAAGGAGGAACTCGCTGGGCTGATTTCCATGGAAACCGGGAAGCCGCTTTGGGAATCACGTACCGAAGTAGGAACCGTAGTCGGCAAAATCAACAATTCGATCGACGCAATCCGACAAAGGCGCTGGACAATCTCCGAGACCTCGGGGGAATTCCGTTCGGTGACTCGGTTTCAAGCGCACGGAATGATGTTGGTGTTAGGGCCTTTCAACCTTCCTGCGCACTTACCAGGTGCGCATATCGTCCCCGCCTTGTTAGCCGGGAATACAATTCTGTTCAAACCCAGCGAGCTAACGCCGGCAGTAGGGCAATGGCTAGTCCAAGCTTGGGCAAACGCGGGCCTACCTGCGGGCGTACTGAATCTTGTGCATGGCGATTCCCAGGTCGCAATCGCCGCAGCAGCCAACGATGCGATCGCAGGAGTATTGTTCACTGGAAGCTATCGCGCCGGCGCAAGCCTTCACCGCCTGCTTGCCGGTAAGCCCGAGAAAATACTTGCTCTCGAAATGGGGGGCAACAACCCACTGGTGGTCTACAACTTGCACGACTACGCTGCCGCTGCGAAGACGACAATCCTATCCGCCTTCATCACCGCAGGTCAGCGATGCACATGCGCTCGTCGTCTGATTGTGGTCGGCGACCAAGCTTATGACGCGATGGTGGACCAACTGTGCCGGTCGATACCCAAAATCAAAGTGGGACATCCAAACCTGGAACATCAACCCTTTATGGGAACCTTGATCCATGAACAAGCCGCTGACAGAATGCTGGAGGCTCAAATGCAACTGAAAGATAGTGGTGCTCGCGTCTTAGTGGAAATGAAACGCGACGCCAAGTGTGCAGCCATGTTGTCCCCAGGCTTGCTTGCAGTCGACAGCCATCAGCTCGAGGATGCAGAGCATTTCGGCCCCATGCTCTTGGTCCAACATGCGGAGGACCTCGATCATGCGATTCAATTAGCGAATCAGACTCGCTTTGGATTAGCAGCGGGATTCTTAGGCGACAACGAAGCGGACTATCAGTACTTCCTGAGCCGTATCCGAGCAGGCGTGGTCAATTGGAATCGGCAGACAACTGGCGCGAGCGGCCGCCTTCCATTTGGTGGTATCGGCGCAAGTGGAAATCATCGGCCCAGCGGTTTTTTTGCAGCGGACTATTGTTCGTTTCCTGTTGCTTCCCTGGAAAGCAGCGATTTGAGCGAAAGCAAGAAACCGGTTTTTGGATTGGAGCTGTTGGACTAAGGCTATGATTACTGAAATCAATATCGATGGGATGATCGGCCCTACACACCATTACGGCGGGTTGGGGGTTGGTAACATTGCTTCGCAAACGCATCGAGATCAAATCTCGAACCCTCGGCAAGCCGCGTTGGAGGGGTTAGCCAAGGCAAAGCTGGTGAGTGACTTAGGGATCACTCAAACCATTTGGTTGCCTCCGAGCCGACCGAAGCTCGAACTACTGCAAAGCTTGGGCTTCCAGGGATCGCCTCAAGAACAGATTTTATCCGCTTTTGAAACGGCGCCACGAGTTCTCTCGGCAGCGTTTAGCAGCGCCTTCATGTGGGCAGCCAATTCAGCGACGGTATCCCCTGCAGCCGATACCAAGGACGGTTGCTATCATTTCACCCCCGCAAACCTTATCAGCAGTTTGCATCGCGCTTCCGAAGCCAACGAACGACAGTCCGACTTTGCCAATACGTTTTCAGTGATTCACTTCCACCGATTTCATGATCCACTTCCTGCAGTCACTTCGCTAAGAGACGAAGGGGCAGCCAATCACATGCGCCTATCGGATCCGTCCGGGGAAATCGGATTCAATATCTTCGTTTACGGCGAAGAGGACGCGTCCAAGTCAAGCGAAACAACCAACACAAGATTTATGGCTCGCCAAACTCGATTGGCGTCCGAGACCATCGCTAGGCAACATCAATTAAATCCAGAAACTACTTTTTTCTTGCGACAGCATCCCGATGCCATATCGGCTGGCGTCTTTCACAACGATGTGATCGCCACAAGCCACGAAGGGGTTCTACTCCATCATGAACTTGCATTTCTAGATGCCGAAGAGGAACTCGCACGATTGGAACGAGCGTTTTTGGATCGTGTCGGCCAAGCGATGGTACGCATTGTGGTTTCCAACGATTCGCTCAGTTTGACCGACGCGGTCAACAGCTATTTGTTCAACAGCCAATTGCTGACACCAAGCCGAACGAATGCAAAGGATTCGTTACCCCGCATGATGTTTGTCTGCCCCATGCAATGCCATGCGATGGAATCAGCCAATCGCTTACTGCGTTCCATCATCTCGGACCCCACGAACCCTATTGACGACGTACAGTTTGTAAAGGTGGGGCAGAGCATGTCAGGAGGGGGCGGCCCCGCCTGTCTGCGATTGCGAGTTCCGGCCGATGAGCGCACTCGTTCTCAGCTTCCTTACGAGGGGTTGTTGAACGAATCTTTGTACGAGTCTTTAACGCGAGCGGTGGAACGTCACTACCCAGAGAACGTATCCCTTTCCAGCTTTTGCGACGAGCGATTCGTCGAACATCTCAGCGAAGTGGAAATGGCGTTACAACAAGCATACTGGATGAGTTCTTACGAAAATCGCTAACCGATCGCTAGGCTTGCGTACTTCTTCGACAGCATGTTCCGTGGCCAAGCAAAGCCCATGCCGACTCCATTGAGCAATTCGGTAGGAACAACCCCGCCAAGGACATGGAACATTGGGCGATAAAGCGAATCCCAATCCTTGTTTCCTGCTGGACAGTACTGACGACCATTGCCTTCGACCGCAGTCACGCCTGAAATGCGTGAAGCCAAGGCGGCCGAGGTCAAGAAGGATGAGCCAACGCAGGTCAGGTCCTGAACATAGATCTTCATGTTGTAATGCTTGGCTGCAGCGGCGAAAAGCAACGAATCGCTAATGCCCTTGCACGCTTTGATGGCAATTCCCGAATAACCTTGCTGCTTCGCGAACATCAACGAATCCAAGTCGGTCAGAGATTCATCAATGACGACGGGCTTGAGTCGGCTGACTCGATGCATGGTGACTTCTTTTCGAGCGCGCAAATTACGCTGCATCGGCTGTTCGATGTAATGCAGTTTTTGAGTGGAATCCTTGGACAGTCGATCGAGTCGTTCCAAGAAATCAATCACGTAGTCTTCGTTCTCGCACGCTTCATTGAAGTCGATCGAGTAAGACCAGTCGCGCGTTGGTGCAACTCGCATGGCAATCCGGTCAATCTCAAACACACGGCCAACGTCGGCATCTAAATCTTGACCTGTGATCTTGACCTTGAGATGCGATAGTTGCTGTTTGCTGATCCATTCTTCGAGCGTTTCCGGCAGGCCGTCACCGATCTTGCGATTGAGGTCATCTGCGGAAAGCGGATCGAGCGAACCGACGAGATGGTACAGGTTCAGAGTAGCAGAGGGTTGAGGAAGGATCGAATCGCTAAAGTGCTTTCCAATGAAGTCTTCGCCCAGCCAAGGAGACAGGTCAGAACCAATGATTTCTGGCGTCAACAGATTGAAGCAATTGGTGTTATGGAGACGCCCAAAGGCGTCATGCAACGCGATATCGGTACTGGACATCGCCAAAGCGATTGCCAAGTCCGGAATCGGCTCTTGCAACTTCATGGCTTCTGCGAGTTCAACCGCTTGTTGCTTAGCAATCACTTTCAGCTGGGTAGCTAGGGCGATTGGATGGTGATCCGGCTCAAGCTTGGTCACGGCCTGGACAATACGTTCCGCCAAGCCGATGACCGTGCGAAGCACTTGCTCAGGGGACAGAGTCTTGCTTGGCCAAGCCCAGGCGGTGCCCATGGTCATCTCACCCATGCCGAAGGCTGTCTTCTTTTTATTCTTATCTTCGAGCGTCAGCGTGGTTCTGAAAACGGTTACATCTTTGACGATCCGATTTGCAAATTTGAGCGGTGATCGGTAGACGAAAGGGAACTTTTCCGACTCGGCTTCGACAACGTGAATTTTTGAATTCTTCGACATAGTGCGTTTGGCAAGGCTAGAAACAAGGCTAGTAAACTGGGTAAACCTTCGATTTCAGGGATAGCATACGGCCCGGTAACACCGTTTCGAAACCCCTAATGCCCAGAAAATCCGCTCTGGACGCGATTCTCTCGAAAACGGTACAAGTCAACGTTGCTTCCAGATCTTGCCGTACCCGCCCATTTCCACATCCCTTATGTCAAACGGATTAGACCAACGCATTCGGCACGTTGCCATCGTGCTCCAGAGCCTCGATGCGGCAACATCGCGGGGTTTGTTGGCCCAATTCCCTGCCGCCCAAGCCAAACAGATCCGGCACGCGATGGTCAATCTGGGCAGCGTGTCTCCTCAAGAGCGTTCGCAAGCCTTTCAATCCATGCAAGGCTTGCTTGGCAGTTCCGCCTCCTCCGCGAACTCCTCCAATCGCTCCGACAACGAATCCCCCGCTTCCGCGCTGCTTGCCTCCCATTCCTCGGGGGGCCCTGACCGTGTGGAATGGAGCGATGAAGGCCGGCAAAATGCGGCGACTGGCCCCGGTTCCTCAGGTTCTACAACCGAGGGAATGCACCCAGGGGGATTTCCAAGTCCGGAAATGCTTGCGACGCTCAACAGTGGGCGGAATCACACTTGGCAACATATTCCGATTGAAACGTTTGCCGACATCCTTCACAACGAACGCCCCATAGTGATTGCGACCGTGATCAATCACCTATCCGTCGATCGCGCGACATCCGTGGTCCAACTTTTGCCAATCGAAGTCGCCGGAGCTACCCTCGCAGCCCTGCCGCATCTTCACATGACGGATGCTGCCATCCTGAAAGACATCGAGCAAGAAATTGAACGCAAAATTGGCCACCACCGGCCTCAATTGCAAGCGAGTTCGGAAGGGCTTTCCAGACTCCAAGCCATCCTTGCCGGTATGCCGGAATCGCAAAAGAGTATTTGGCTCAATGCGATAGCACAATCCAATCCGCTGCTTGGCAGTCGACTGGGTTGGTCCCCATCGCATTTCACATCGCAAGTTCCTACAACCCCTCCGGTCGCCGCGAATCCGGCGCAAGAACCTTCAGAACCCGCCGCGCGTAGCTCCTCCTACGACGATGTCTTTGAGGATCCTATCCTGCTTCCTATTGCGGGCAAATCCAAAACGACCGCGAAAAACGACTCGAACGTAATTCCTTCCCGCGAGTCAAAAGAATCACGCGATGAAACTGGGACTCAAGACGCTGGGGTCCAACGGCTCTCGACTAGCAGTCCTCAAACATCGGAAGGGCCATCGCTGGACGCGCTGGCAACGCTGTCCGATCGAGACTTTGTAGCCGTCCTTCACGCGTGCGACCCGAAGTTGGTTCTTCTGGCGATCAGCGGTGCGAGCAAGCCTTTGGTGAACCGCGTCGAGCGACTCATTCCACCCAAAGATATCAAGCGGCTTCGCAGCCGACTGGCGAATCTAGGCCCGATTCAACTCCGAGACATCGACAACGCACAACGAACCATTCTAGAAACGGCTGAGAATCTATTCCTAAAGGGCAAGATCAAAGCCTTAAAACTAGCCACCTTTACGGCGGCTGCCTAAACACAGCCCCTTCTTCAACAATGTACTACACCGCCATCCGGAAGTTCAACTGAAAAATATGGCCAGCGTTTTCAAATCTCGAGCCTTACCTCCAGGAGTCAACACGGCTCAAACGGAAGTGTTCAATTGGGAAGACGTTGCATCGCGAGCGAAGCAGTATATCGATACCGTCCGCGAACAAGCTCAGCAAATCCTGCGCGATAGCCAAGTCGAAGCGGACCGAATGAAGGCTGCCGCCCACGATGAAGGGATTCGTGGCGGTGAGTCGCATGTGGAGCGATTGGCCATGCAAATGGCCTCGCAAATTGCCGAGAAACGAGTTCAAGATGCAGCCAAAAGCGTTCGGATTTTGTGCGAGGATTTGGAAGTGGCAACGCAAGGTTGGTTGCGACAATGGCAGCACGAAACAATAACACTGTCTATTGCAATCGCCGAAAAATTGCTTGCCCGGCAAATTGAATCGGACCCAACCATCCTGATCGAATGGATCGAGGATTCTGTGCGTATGGTTCAATCGCAACGGCATATCCAACTCAGGATCCACCCCGAAGACGCTCAAAGGCTTTCGAACGCTCTAACGGAACTAGTTGAAGACATGAAGCCGTCGATGGAAATCCAAGTGACGGAAGACATTTCCGTCGGTCGCTTTGGAGTCATCTTGCAAACAGCGGATTCGACCATCGATCGTTCGATGCAAACACAATTGAAGCGGCTTACCGAAGAGTTACTTTAGATTATGGTGGAATCAACCCAAACTTCACCTGAAATACAACGGCTCTCCGCCGGCTTCCCTAGCATCCCGCGCAGCAAGCACTGGACACAATGCTTACAGCGTATCGTGCCATATGGAATCACCGGACACGTGCGCAGCATTCGAGGCACCACGGTGGTGGTTGATGGCTTGCCTGTCCCGGTTGGATCGCTGGTTCGGATCCATCGTCGAAATCAAGCTTCGCTTAACGCAGAAGTTATCGGTTTCGATGGCGGCAGAACGATCCTAGCGCCCCTGGATAACTTTGACGGAGTTGGACAGGGTGATTCTGTTGAACTGTTTCAAACCTACCGCTCCGTGAATGTTTGCCCAGAACTGATCGGACGCGTGTTGGATGCAACGGGGGCTCCGATGGACGATGGGAACAGTCTGCCCTTCGGCATGAAAGTCCCTTGCGATG
>JBIKLJ010000154.1:0-12067 GCA_044359895.1 Pirellula sp. | reverse complement strand
AACGTACTCATCCCCCAACCCCTTCTCCTCCCGAGGAAGAGAAGGGGAGCTAGAGCAACAAGAAAAACTATACCCTTTCCCCTCCCGAGATGGAAATAGGCAGAATACAACCACATTTCATTCTTATCTCCCCTTCTCTTCGGTACTCCGAGGAGAAGGGGCCGGGGGATGAGGAGCTGGGGTGAGATCGAGCACGGGGATAACTCGAGGCCCGATAGTTGTATTGCCCCGAAGGGAGACGTCCGGGAGGTAATACCGGGATAAAACTGGTACACTTTGGGTCCTATGACGCCAATATTCCCTGAACTTCCTTCGGTGCTTTCCGACGCTCCCCCAGGCACAGCAACGCAGTTGTCGATCGATGAACTGCGAGAATCCTCGAAGCGATTGCGGTCGATCGACGATTTTCCTGCCGAGATGATTCGCCGTTGCGCTCCATGGGAAAATCAATTCTCCAGCGCCCCTGAATCGCTGATCCGTTATTACGTGTGGCTTGCATTTGGATGCTTGACCACCGCGTTTATTATGACGCAGCGAAATTCCGCCATGCGCAGAATCGATTCAAGCGATAACGATTCGGCTCGCGAGCGATTGCTATCGCAAGTCGGATCCGGACGATGGTTCGCAACCGTCGGCATCAGCCAACTCTCCACGAGCAGGCGACATCTTGCCCAACCGCCGTTGGTCGCCAAGAAAACAGACAACGGGTGGTTGCTGGACGGTTACTGCCCCTGGGTGACTGGAGCGGCCCATGCAGACATCATCGTCATTGGAGCTATCGAACAGACGGCTTGCAATGATTCCAACGAATCGGATGAACACAGGAACCACAACTTGCTTCGCTCGCAAATGTTGTTTGCCGTACCAACAAGCCTCCCGAACGTTTCATGCTCACCGGGTATGCCTCTGATTGGCTTGCCAGCCAGCTGTACCGATGTCGTCCGATTGAAGGAAGTCGCGGTTACAAAAGACGATCTTCTTCATGGTCCCTGCGCGAACGTGATGAATGCGACTCGATCTGGTCATTCGGCAACCACTGGTACAAACGGGGCAGGAGGGCTCCAGACTTCGGCCTTAGCGATTGGGCATGCAGCGAAAGCGATCGAGTTCCTCAGCCGCGAAGCCATAAATCGCCCAGAGCTTCGTGCGACTGCGGACAAGTGGGTCCAGATTTGGCGTTCTCAATGGAATCAGCTTCTTCAATTTGCATCGGGGGATGCGACTGGAGACGTAGTCTTGTTCCGTAAAGGAGCAAATAACTTGGCTCTGCAAGCAACTCAGTCTGCTCTAGCTGCCGCCAAAGGAGCAGGCTTTGTCGAGGATCACGAGGTGGGCCGATGGTGTTGCGAGGCTTTGTTCTTTCTGGTTTGGAGCTGCCCTCAAGCTGTCATCGACGCACATCTATGTAGTCTCTCCGAAGTTCGCTAAAGCTACTTCTTTTTATCGCGAAACTGGACATATTCGTCCAAGTCGATTTTCCCATCTTTGTTCACATCCACCTGATCAAAGTCCCCTTCTTTGAACTCATCGGGTGAAAGTGATTTATTGCCGTCCTTGTCGATTTTCTTAATTCTCGATTCTGCCCATGATCTCATGCGTTCACTGGCGGGAGCAGCAAACGATGGCTTTGCAGTAGAAGCAGAAGACGTGGGTGATGCGCTGGTTGAATCTGCCGATGCACTGGTTGATGGCGTTGCCGGCGCTGATGAAATAGCGCCGGGGATGAACCCTTTCTTCACTGCCGCCAAGCATTCTCTGCTCGTAATGAGTCCATCGCGGTTGGCATCGAACCGCGCGAAGTCTTCCACCACTTCGTCGGTCCACTTTCGATTGAACTCATTCATGGAGACTTGGTTGTCAGAATTGATGTCGTTCCTGGTAAACCATTCAGGCAAGCCAGCAGGCCTGGCGGGTTTGCCTTCGCTGTCGGTCATGCGATAGCTGGCCGTTTTCTCAAACGGGTTGGGTTTGTCTTTTTTCTCTTCGGCCACTTCCTGTTTTCTGGGGGCGTTGGCTTGATCTTTTTTCGATTGCTCTTGTTCCCCCTTCAGCGTTCGTCGACGAGCTTGTCGCGTCGCGAGCTCTTGCTTGGTGAGTTTCCCATCCTTGTTGCGATCGTATTGCATGGGAGTATCGCCCCATCGACCTTCCTTCAATTCGGTTTCATCGAGCGCCGAATCCGCATTTTTGTCGTACCGCCGAATGCGATCTTCTGCTTCTCTCAGGTCCTGTTCTTCGACTCGAATGCTGCTGGTGGTTTCTGCCATAGCACCGAAGCCGGGGACGGGAACCAGTTCCATCTTCGAAGAGAAGCCAGCGACCAAACTCGATTTTTCGTTGAGCAGGGCCAGTTCATCGTCGGGACGTCCATCACCGCCTCCGCCTCCACCGCCGCCTCGCATACGTTGAAAGGCTTCGGTCAACGTCGACATGGGAATGGGCTTGGAGATATCGATCTTTGGATTGTCGCGAGCCATTCGGTCCAGCATGAACCTAGCAGGCCCTTGAGCTTCTTCTGGGTCCAGCATGCCGTTGCCGTTGGTGTCCATTCGGGTCAGGAACTGGGATGGATCGAATCCGCCCATTCCGCCTGACATTCCGCCCCGTCCCCCGAAACCGCCACCACCCCAAGGTGATCCGCCGCCGGACATCATCATGGGAGGTCCGCCCATTCCTGGACCGCCCATCCCTGGTCCGCCCATCCCTGGTCCACCGCCGCCCCATGGCGGCATCCCGCCGGGTGGCTGAGCGATTGCTGCAGAAACCAGCGAAAGTAGGACAGCGACCGAAGTTGTTTTGACTAATGGATGCATGATAGTTGGAACGGAAATTTTCTTAGGATGGATAACACTTGGGAGGACCAAGGATTTTGCAAGCTCAAAGTTACCGCGGTACCACCGGGAAAGTATCAAAATCGCGATTATTGAACTTATCGTCCGCTACCATAGTAGCTGAACGGGAACCGGGATTGTATTGAAAACACCGATCGGCTTCATTTGTTTTCCTGATTCTGCTGAAGTTTGGCCACTTGTTCCTTCGCTTGCTATTGGTAGCATCTTGACCATGAATCTCTCACCGATGATGAAGCAATACGAAGAAGCCAAAGCGGCCAGCGGCGACGCGATCCTGTTTTTCCGGATGGGCGACTTTTATGAGTTGTTTCATGAGGACGCGAAGACGGTCGCTCGCGTTCTTGGGCTGACTTTAACAAGCCGGGACAAAGGGGAAAACCCGATCCCGATGGCCGGATTTCCCTATCACCAGCTGGAGGGGTATTTAGCCAAGCTGGTTCGGCAGGGGTTTCGCGTTGCGGTTTGCGAACAAGTGGAAGATCCCGCCACGGCGAAAGGACTGGTCCGACGCGAGGTCCAGCGGATCGTTACGGCCGGAACGTTGACGGATGACGCCCTGTTAGACCCACGTTCAGGAAATCTTCTGCTAGCTGTGTTTCACCCTTCCCCGGGCAAAACGGGCCAAGAACGATCGGCTTGGCTGGGAGTCGCGTGGGTCGAACTTTCGACCGGCCGCTTTGAAGCGGGGGCGTACCGAGCCCAAGATTTGATGGACCAGATCGCTCGTTTGGAGCCGGCTGAAATCTTGGTGCGCGACGATGACTCGACCTTGAGCAAAGGGGATTTCGAACGCTGGCCGCTCAGCCGACGTCCTTCGTGGCAATTCGGGATTGAAGAAGCACAACGGGTTTTGCACGAACATTTTGGTGTTCTTGATCTCTCGGGCATGGGCTGGACGACGATCGCCGATGCGAAGGACACCGCATCTACCTTCCAACAAGATGCGTTGGCAATGAGCGCCGCCGGTGCGGCCTTGGCGTATCTTCAGGAGACACAAAAAACAGGCTTGGACCATATCCAGCAATTGCTGCCAGCTCGATTGATGCGTTCGCTGGAGATTGATTCTGCAACTCGGCGATCCCTAGAAATCACACAAACCATACGAACCGCTTCGCGCGAGGGATCGTTGCTGGAGGTTCTCGATCGAACCGTCACCTCGATGGGTGCAAGAAGATTAGCCCAGTGGCTTGCGAGCCCATTGGTGTCGCGTGAACAGATCGAATTGCGATTGGACGCTGTCGACGAATTGGTGCGCGAAAATCGATTGCGGAATTCCGTTCGCGAACTGCTAGACGAGGTTTACGACCTGGAGCGACTCTTGGCTCGAGTGGCAACGGGTCGGGCGAGTCCTCGCGATATCAAACAAGTTGGACGCTCCTTGGTCCAATTACCAAAATTAAAAGCGTTACTAGAGGAACGCTCCTCCGCAAGATTGGGACAATTGCAAAGCCGGATCGAGCTTTGTGAAACGTTGCGAGAGCAGTTGGAAGTATCGCTTGAAGATGACTGTCCCTTGTTAGCGAAAGACGGTGGGTTTATTCGCCAAGGGTATGATGAACGTCTCGACGAATTTCGACAGCTTGCTGCGGGTGGCAAAGAATGGATCGCCCGTTATCAAGCAGAGCAGATTCAATTGACCGGAATCCCTAGCTTGAAAGTCGGCTTCACATCCGTTTTCGGATATTACCTGGAGATCACCAACACGCATCGCGATCGAGTTCCGATCCAGTACATTCGCAAGCAGACCTTAAAGAATGCGGAACGGTACATCACGCCCGAGCTCAAGGACTACGAAGAAAAAGTCCTTTCGGCGGATGATTCCGCGAAAACGCTCGAGTATGAATTGTTTGTCGAGCTTCGGCAGTCCGTTCACCAACAAACACAAAAGTTGCAGATCAACGCGGCCATTTTGGCGGAGCTCGATGTTCTCGCTGCTCTTGCCGAACTGGCCATCAAGCAAGGGTATGTTCGCCCAACCATCACCGACGAACCGATCCTGGAGATCTACGAAGGGCGCCACCCCGTTTTGGATGCGACCCTTTCGAAGGGAACCTTTGTACCCAACGATGCCATGCTTGGATCGGAGCACGGCACTGTCCTGTTGATCACGGGACCGAACATGTCCGGTAAGAGCACCTACATTCGGCAAGCAGCTTTGCTGGTGGTGCTCGCCCAGATCGGCAGCTTTGTCCCGGCCAGGAAAGCAACCATTGGCATTGCGGACCGATTGTTCGCTCGAGTCGGCGCCAGCGACGAACTGTCGCGTGGTCAAAGCACCTTCATGGTGGAAATGGTTGAAACGGCTCGCATTCTCAACACAGCCACCGAACGATCGTTGGTGATCTTGGATGAAATAGGTCGTGGGACCAGCACCTACGATGGCTTAAGCTTAGCATGGGCCATCGTGGAGCATCTGCACAACAAGAACCAATCAAGAACCATGTTCGCTACCCACTACCACGAACTGATCGATCTGCAGCGTTCGCTGCCAGGCGTTCGCAACTGGAACGTAGCGGTGAAGGAATGGGATGACAACGTGGTCTTTCTTCATCGCATTGTCCAAGGCGGTGCCGATAAAAGTTACGGCATTCACGTCGCTCGGCTAGCCGGAGTCCCTAGGGAAGTGAATGAACGAGCGAAAGAGATTCTCAGCCAACTGGAAGCAAACCATCTGAACCAAGAGGGGCATCCCAAGATCGCGCCCCCCAAAAAACGGTCCGAGCATTTTCAGCTAACGCTGTTCCAATGGCAAGAAAACGCGGTGATTGAGAAACTGAAGGCGATGGACGTCAGCTCGATGACCCCCGTGGAAGCCATTCAGCATTTGGAATCTCTCCAAAAGCAAGCATTGCTGAGCGACTCTTAGTTGGATGGGTCGAAGGGTGAGGTAGTCGACCCATCCAGGGTGAGAGACAGCAGTATAAGTAATCAGCATGGTTCATCCGTCGTAGATGAATTCTCATCAAGAAGGCAAAACTTGGGGGTTTGGGTAGTTTTTGACATACTCAAGGCTACAGGGATTTGCCAGAATAGCTCAAAGTGTCGAGTCGGAAATCTCGATACTATCGTTACAGATTCACACGGCTCGCAGGTTCCACATCAGGTGAGACCGCCTTGATGCCAAGTTTACCTGTCGCCACCGAGGCCCATTTTGGCTCTTGGATATGCGCCGATTCCCACCATTACTATTTTTGGACGAGCCAACAAACCGATGTCTACCGAAGCTACCAAGTCTTCAGCGACCCAATCTTCAGCGAACCAGTCTTCAGCCTCAGCGACTCCTAAATCCGTGAAGACCGTCAGCGGTATTACTGTCCGACTTTGCGGTGACTCGGGGGACGGCATGCAGTTGCTGGGGACACAGCTTACGAACACTTCGGCGCTTGCAGGCAACGATATTGCGACCTTCCCAGACTTCCCTGCCGAAATCCGTGCTCCCAAGGGAACTCGGGCGGGCGTTTCTGGCTTCCAGGTTCAATTTGCTTCCCATGAAGTTCACACGCCTGGTGATTCTCTGGACGCCTTGGTAGCCATGAACCCTGCGGCGTTGGTCACGAATCTTGCGGACCTGGTCAAAGGCGGTTTGCTGATCGTGAACGAGGATAGCTTCGAAGACAAGGACTTGAAGCTGGCGAAGCTGAAGGTAAATCCTCTGGATGAACCAGCGATGGAAAATTACCGTTTGGTCAAAGTTTCCATGACCAAGCTTACCAAGGGTGCGGTTGCCGAATTCGGTCTGAGCGTGAAAGAGGCCGACCGATGCAAAAACTTTTTCGCCATGGGACTTGTGTACTGGCTCTACGGTCGGAACATCGATTCCACCCTTCGATTTATTCATGGCAAGTTCGCGGATGGAAAGTCTGTCCTAGCCAACGCCAACGAAAAAGCCTTGCGAGCTGGATGGGCTTATGGCGAAACGATTGAGGCACTAGGTCACAGCTACAATGTGGAAGCAGCCGAACTCAAGTCGGGAACTTACCGCAACATTATCGGCAATCAAGCGATGGCTTGGGGCTTGCTCGCAGCGGCTCAAAGAAGTGGCAAAGAGATTTTCTACGCTTCGTACCCAATCACACCTGCCAGCGATATCTTGCATGAGCTATGCAAGTACAAGAACTTCGGGGTATGCACCTTCCAAGCAGAAGATGAAATCGCCGCCGTCTGCTCGGCCATCGGTGCATCCTATGGTGGACAAATGGCAGTAACCACCTCCAGCGGACCTGGTATCGCGCTCAAGACAGAAGCGATGGGCTTGGCGATGATGCTCGAGCTGCCGCTGTTGGTGATCGACGTTCAGCGCGGCGGGCCAAGCACTGGCTTGCCAACCAAGACGGAGCAATCGGACCTTTTGCAAGTCATGTTCGGACGTAACGGTGAAGCTCCATTGCCCGTCCTAGCCGCTCAAAGCCCAGGCGACTGTTTTGAAATTGTGCAAGAAGCGTGGATGCTTGCAACGCAATTGATGTTACCGGTAGTTGTTTTGTCGGATGGTTATATCGCCAACGGGTCAGAACCGTGGGCGATTCCCGATGTCTCCAAAATGCCCCCGATCGTGGTGACGCATCCCACGGAAAACAACAACCCAGACGGGGCATTCATGCCCTACAAACGCAACGAATTGTTGGCCCGTCCTTGGGCAATCCCAGGCACGGAAGGTTTGATGCACCGCGTCGGTGGACTGGAAAAAGAAGATGGCTCAGGCAACATCAGCTACGATCCAGACAACCACCAGAAGATGGTGAACATTCGAGCTCAGAAGGTGGCAAACGCTGCGAAACTGCTTCCACCTCAGCAAGTCATCGGTCCACAAAGTGGCGAATTGTTGGTGCTGTCATGGGGCGGAACTTATGGTGCTTGCTTGACCGCGGTTCAACAAGCTCAGAAAGAAGGAATAAGCGTCGCGCTGGCTCATATCCGCTACCTGAATCCATTCCCAAGCAACCTGGGTGAGATTTTATCCAGATACGAAAAGGTACTCATTCCCGAACTGAATATGGGCCAATTGCGGATGCTGATTCGCAGCCGATATCTGGTCGATGCGGTTGGCTACAACAAGGTCAAGGGCAAGCCGTTTGCCGTCAGTGAACTGGTAGAGAAGATCACTGAGATGACGAAATCCGCAAATCATAAAACAGCGCAATCTTTGGCGAGCTAAGCAAGCCGCCCGATTTCGAACCTATCCAAATCCATTCCTAAAAGACAATTCCACAATGAGCACAGCACTTCCCGTCCTCAAGGCCGAAGATTTTACCAGTGACCAGGACATCCGATGGTGCCCAGGTTGCGGCGATTACTCCATCTTGGCGCAAATGAAAAAGGTACTTCCCGAGATCGGCGTGCCACCCGAGAAGACCGTTTTCATTTCTGGCATCGGTTGCAGCAGCCGGTTCCCATACTATGTGAACACCTACGGCGTTCACTCCATTCACGGCCGGGCTCCAGCAGTGGCGACCGGACTAAGACTCACTCGCCCCGACCTAAGCGTCTGGGTAATCACCGGGGATGGTGACTCGTTGAGCATCGGCGGCAATCACTTCATTCACTTGCTGCGACGAAACGTCGATTTGAATATCGTCTTGTTCAACAATCGCATTTACGGTTTGACCAAGGGGCAGTATTCGCCGACCAGCGTCGAAGGCCAAATCACCAAAAGCACACCAATGGGGGTGGTCGATCATCCGCTGAACCCGATTAGCGTTGCGGTCGGCGCAGAAGCCAGCTTCATCGCTCGATCGGTGGACAGCAACGTGAAACACCTTGCGTACACGCTCAAGCGAGCTGCCGCTCACAAGGGAACTTCCTTCGTCGAAGTCTACCAAAACTGCAATGTGTTCAACGATGGTGCTTTTGCTTACGCTCAAGACAAAGCAACACGGGATGATGCCACCATTGAACTAGAACACGGCAAGCCTATGATCTTTGGCAAGGAACGAGACCGAGGAATTCGTCTTAATGGACTCAATCTTGAAGTAGTCGACCTCAGCCAAGGCAAAGTCAAGGAGGACGATCTTCTGTTCCATGACGAGAAGGCTTCGTCGACCCTTGTGTACATGCTATCAAGAATGCGCCGACCCGACTTCCCAGAACCGATCGGTGTCTTCCGCGACGTGGTTTCGGAAACTTACGAAGACGCAGTTCATGGTCAAATCAACGAAGCGGTTCAGCAACGTGGCAAAGGCAACTTGCAGAAACTTTTCAGCAGTGGCGAAACCTGGAAAGTCGGGGCATAGACCATTCAAGTTCTTTTTGAAGACAACCATTTGTTGGTTCTGAATAAGCCGGCAAACTGTATCGTACAAGGTGCGTCCGAAGACCAAAACAGCCTTCTGACTTGGGCCGCTGGGTACATCCGTCGCAAATACCATAAACCGGGCAGCGTCTATCTAGGTGTGGTCAGCCGCCTGGACTCGCCGGTCACGGGCGTATTGCCACTGGCCCGTACCAGCAAAAGCGCAAGCCGACTCAGCGAACAATTCCGAGCCCAATCGCCCAAGAAAATCTATTGGGCGATCGTCGAACAAAGGCCTAAGAAGGAACAGGATCGCTTGGAGCATCATCTCGTTCGTCGAGAAGAAGAAACCAAGACGCGAGTCGTGAGTTCACCCAATCCACACAGCAAACTAGCGATCCTGAATTATCGCTACGTCGGCAAAAGCGACTTGGGGCACGAATTGGAGATCGAACTGATCTCTGGCCGCAAACACCAGATTCGCGCTCAATTGGAAGCCATCGGATGTCCCATCGTCGGGGATAAGAAGTACGGGGCCATCCATTCCTTTACGGAGGGAATCGCGCTGCATTGCCGCAGTCTCACTCTGGAGCATCCCACGCTCAAAGAACCGATGAGCTTTACAGCCAAGCTTCCAGACTATTGGTTTTGGAGCGGAGCGAGCTAAGGCGTTGCAAACAACTAAATTGCTGGCCCGTAGCAACGCGTCAATAGATTCCGGATCGTGTCCGAAAGTAGGCTCAAGCTGAACGGCTTCGACAGAACTTGATCGGTATGAAGTTGCTTCGCTTGCGAAACGATCGATTCGTCCAGCTTGGCCGACATCAAAATGCAGGGCAAAGACGACTTGGCATCCCGCAAAGATCGAAGCATTCCAAGCCCGTCCAGTCGAGGCATATGGACATCCAACAACGCCAAGTGAATGTGCTGGCTCTGAAGCACTTCCAAGGCTTCCATACCGTCCGCCGCCAAAACAACACGGTACCCACGGCGCGAAAGCGCTTCACCCAAGCACAATCGAAAATCTCGATCGTCATCGGTTATCAGCAATTGTGGTTCCAGCGTTTGCATGACTAGACTCGTAAGCTCCAGTACACTTCCATTTCGCCCGCCCCAAGATGCATTGTGTCTAACAGTCGGCAAACGAATAAAATCAAACTTTCATCATTATTCATTATGCTACCCCATGAATCAAACCCGATTTCCGAATCTCCGGGGCTGACTAGTCATAATTTACCGGATAAATGGTCAAAGACTAGCATTTGGGACCATTTTCGGGCATCCATGGCGAATCGGAAAGCGGCTGGTCTACACCGTGAAGTTGTGGTCTCCACCCCGATTTCGCCGACCAGAGTCGAACGGAACGGGCAAGTTGCCATCAATTTTGGAGCGAATGACTACTTGGGGCTAGCTTGGCACCCAACCCTGTCTGCCTCTCACAAGGCCTCTGCGGGATCCTCGCCGGAGGGTACGGAATTCATTCGCTACGGAAGCGGGGCGAGCCCGATTGTCACGGGGCACACGGACGAACATGCCCGGCTGGTTCAGACCATCGCGGAATTTGAAGAAACACAATCAGCCATCGTCTATTCAAGCGGCTACGCAGCCAACCTGGGGGTCGTTTCCGCGTTAGCAACCCGCGATGACATTCTCTTTAGCGACGAACTGAACCATGCGAGTCTGATCGACGGCTGCCGACTTAGCCGAGCCAAAGTCTTTGTATATCCGCACGGCGATTCACAGGCGCTGCGGAGATTAGTTCAGGAACATCGCCATCGAGGAAGATTCGGTTTCGTGGTAACCGATTCTGTTTTTAGTATGGACGGCGATCTTGCACCCCTTTTGGAAATTGATGCCATCTGTCAGGAATTCGAAATGCATTGCATTCTCGACGAGGCTCATGCGACGGGTGTCTACGGGCATTTTGGACGTGGATTGGCGGAGCATGTTGGCATTTCTAACGAACGAATGATCCGCATTGGCACGCTCAGCAAAGCCGTCGGTTGCAGCGGTGGTTTTGTGGCGGGACGAACCGAGTTGATTGAATGGCTTGTGAACCATTCTCGCTCGTGGATCTACAGCACCGCTTCACCAGTGCCGAATTCTCATATCGCCGCTCGAGCCATTCGCCTTGTTCAAAACATGCAAGTGGAGCGAACCGCACTTCGCGAGAACGCTCGACGCTTACGACTGGCAATTGCAGGCTTAGGCTACAGCGTGGGGGAGGGGGACTGTCCTATCATTCCCATTCGATTCCAAGATCCTAAAGCGGTGGTGGCCGCCAGCCAAGCATTGCTCCGAATGGGAATCTATGTTCCTGCCATTAGACCTCCCACTGTCCCGGAGGGCAAAAGCTTGCTACGGGTCAGTCTATCAGCGGCTCATTCCTCGGACGATTGCAGTTCACTGGTCGAAGGGCTTCGTCAAATCAAGAGCCTTTCGTTAGCCGAGGACTATAGATCCAAGCCTGGACAAACCGTGTAGGGATGAACCCGAAGGCTTGATAGAGTCGAATGGCAGGAACATTCCGAGTGTCGACAGCCAGTGTCATCTTATCAATGCCGCTTGTCCTACACCAAACCAACGCGTGCTCCATAATCCGGCTGGATAACCCCCGACCGCGATACTCGGGAACGAAACCAAGGTAAGTCAGTTCGCAGTTGTTACCGCAAGGTGAAAGCAGAAGACAACCCATGGGTTGCCCCGCATGCATCACTGCCCACCAAGAACGAGGCGAACCGTCAAGAATCGAAGCGTAACCTTCCAGAGTACTGGTGATGCTTCTGATGCCGTTCAATTCTGGAACATCGCGAGTTTCCACGTAAGTGGTTTCGATCAATGACTGCCATTGGTCTGTGGTCAGACAGGTATGATCCGCAAAAGTGAGAACAGGATCATCGCTTTCCTTCATTCGGCCGGGAATGCTCTGCCAGGAATCAAGCTTCGTGTGTTCCATTTGCACTAACTTGGCCAAGGGCATCACGCG
>JBIKLJ010000153.1:0-12082 GCA_044359895.1 Pirellula sp. | reverse complement strand
GAACTCGTCCAGTTTCCAAGACTGTTTACACAACCGAGCAAAAGGAACGAACTGTCAAGGTTGCCAGCGTTGTGCCAAAGCAAATGACTCGAACCGTTAGCAAAGTAGTTTATACTCCAGAAACCAAGACTCGCACCAAGACGGTTTGCGAAGCAGTTTCCGAAGTGAAGACAGAAACCTACAACGTTTGTGTTCCTTACACCGTTGAAGAAGAAGTTGCTGTTACCGTCTGCAAGATGGTTCCAACAGTTGTTTCCGTTGCTGTAGCAGGTTCAGGTTCAGCTGCTGCCGGCTGCGGCGATGCATCCACCGGTTGCGGTTGTGCCGCTGCTGCACCAGTTGCTTCCGGCTGCGGTTGCAAGTAATCAGATCGAGAGATCAGTGATTTCTTGATAGTTCGACCAGAACTTTCCAAGAAATCGAAATAATTCGAACGGCCTGTGCGAGGTATCTTGCACGGGCCGTTTTTCTTTTGGCGGGGCGTTGTACAATGTCCGGCCGATGTTTCGTTAGTTCCTTCCCGCCTGGCCAATCACTATGACCACCTCAAGAATCGCAGATCCGTTTGGAGCCCGTGACACTTTTCATGCACCTCAAGGTCAGCTCGGGATTTACCGGCTCCAAAAGCTAGAAGATCTCGGTATTGCCGCGGTTTCCAAGCTTCCTTTCTCCATCCGAGTTCTTTTGGAAGCGGTTTTGCGCAACTGCGATGGATATCAAGTCACCGAAGAGGATGTCAAGAATCTCGCCAAATGGAACGCCGCCAAGCCTGCCGAATTGGAAGTACCGTTCAAGCCTGCTCGCGTCGTTCTTCAGGACTTTACAGGGGTACCGGCCGTCGTGGACCTTGCGGCCATGCGGGACGCCATGAATGCCTTGGGAGGAGATCCGAAGAAGATCAATCCTCTGATTCCCGTCGACCTGGTGATCGACCACTCCGTCCAAGTGGATTTCTTCGGTGCGGCTGACTCGTTGGCCAAGAATGTCGAAGTTGAATTCGCTCGAAACAAAGAACGTTATGAATTCTTGCGATGGGGCCAACAAGCTTTTGACAACTTTCGAGTGGTGCCTCCGAACACCGGGATTGTCCACCAAGTCAACCTGGAGTTTCTTGCGAAAGCTGTGTTTTTGGGCAAGGATCATTTGGGGGCTGTCGCATTTCCCGATACGCTCGTCGGTACAGACTCGCACACGACCATGATCAATGGCCTGGGGGTTTTGGGTTGGGGAGTTGGTGGCATCGAAGCCGAAGCAACCATGCTCGGCCAGCCGCTTTACATGCTGATGCCAGAAGTCGTCGGTATGAAGCTAACGGGCAAGATTGCTCCGGGCGCCTCGGCAACCGACTTGGTTTTACGAGTCACCGAAATTCTTCGCAAAGAAGGGGTGGTCAATAAATTTGTTGAGTTCTTTGGCGACGGGGTCTCGTGCATGTCCCTTGCAGACCGTGCCACGATCGCCAACATGGCACCCGAGTATGGCGCGACGATGGGATTCTTCCCAGTAGACAACGAAACGCTGATCTACATGCGTCGTACGGGCCGAACGAAAGATGAAATCGAACTGGTCGAACGCTACTGCAAAGAACAGGGACTGTTCCGAACCGATGGCAGCAATGACCTGAATTACACCAAGGTTCTAACGTTGGATCTCAGTACGATTGAGCCTGCGATGGCGGGTCCAAAACGACCACAAGATCGCGTGCCGTTGAAGACGGTCAAAGCGTCTTTTGCGAAGGCGCTATCGGCCCCCATCGCGGAACGCGGTTTCGGTTTGCAAGCAAACCAGCTCGATGCGACCGCCAAGGTCAAAGGCAACAGCCCCCAGGATGGCACAGACACCGAGATCGCACACGGTTCGGTGGTCATCGCCTCCATCACATCGTGCACCAATACCAGCAACCCGTCGGTCATGTTAGGGGCTGGACTACTGGCCAAGAAAGCCGTCGCACGCGGGCTGAAAGTCAAATCATTTGTCAAGACCAGCCTTGCACCTGGTTCCCGGGTGGTGACCGACTACTTGACGAAGGCAGATGTATTGAGTTCCTTAGAGCAATTAGGGTTCTTTGTGGTGGGATATGGATGCACCACTTGCATCGGCAACAGCGGACCATTGCCAGAAGCAGTTTCGGATGCAATCACCGAAGGTAATCTGGTTGCAGCAGCCGTGCTCAGCGGGAATCGCAATTTTGAAGGACGCGTCAATCCGCACACTCGAGCCAATTACCTTGCGAGCCCTGGTCTGGTGGTTGCCTATGCTATTGCAGGAACTGTGGATATCGACTTCGAATCCGAACCGATTGGACATGATCCTTCCGGGAAGCCAGTTTTCTTTCGGGAGATTTGGCCTACCCATGAAGAGATCCTGGCAGCTATCGAAGAGAGCGTTCAGCCAGAAATGTTCATCAAGCAGTACTCGAGCGCCTTCACGGACAACGAAACATGGAATGCAATTCCAATCACACCGGGCGAGCTGTACCAATGGGATGCCAAGAGCACCTACATTCAGCGTCCTCCGTTCTTGGAAGGGATTACTCAAGGGGAATGCTCGATCCGTTCCGTGCAAGGCGCCCGAGTTCTTGCGGTGCTCGGTGATTCGGTAACCACCGATCATATTTCGCCAGCCGGCTCGATCACTAAGGATGGACCTGCGGGTCGCTTGCTGATTGAAAATGAAGTTCATCCTCGCGACTTCAACAGCTATGGCGCTCGGCGTGGCAACGACCGAGTCATGGTTCGAGGAACTTTCGCGAACATCCGTATCCGCAATGGATTGACCCCTGGCATTGAAGGTGGTGTGACTAGGTATCTGCCGACGGGTGAGCAAATGAGCATCTACGATGCCTCCATGAAGTACCAAGCAACGCGCACTCCGTTGATCATTTTGGCGGGTGCGGAATATGGAACGGGTTCGTCGCGGGACTGGGCTGCCAAGGGGACGCTTCAGCTGGGGATCAAGGCCGTGATCGCTGTTTCCTACGAGCGTATTCACCGAAGCAATCTTGTGGGAATGGGCGTTTTGCCTCTTCAGTTCCTGCCGGGGCAGAGCGCTTCCAGCTTGGGGTTAACGGGAGAAGAAACCTTTGACATCCCATCGCTGGACGATTCGCTGCAGCCTAGAAGCATGATCAACGTTGTAGCCACATCGGCGGACGGTTCGAAGAAGACGTTCGAAGCGTTGGTTCGAATCGACACGCCTGTGGAAATCGATTACTACCGCAACGGTGGAATCTTGCCAACGGTCCTGCGAAAGCTGGCCGAAGGCTAGACCGCCATGTTCGATGGAACGCCGGGCAAGGTTTACTTGATTGGTGCAGGACCGGGAGACCCCGGTCTCATCACGGTCCGTGGTGCAGAACTGCTCGGTCGCGCGGACGTTGTTCTGTATGACGGGCTGGCAAATGAGGCACTTCTGACCTACGCCAAAATTGACGCTGAAAAAATTTGCGTTGGGAAACATGGCCATGGCGGTTCATGGGCTCAGGGAGCCATCGACGAATCGATCGTCAGAGCGGCCGCATCCGGAAAATCGGTTGCACGTTTGAAGGGGGGTGATACGGCGGTTTTTGCAAGAACTGCTGAAGAAGTGGATCGACTCATTACGGAGAAGATCCCTTATGAAATCGTGCCTGGAATCACGGCCGCGTTGGCGGCTGGCCCTTATGCTGGAATTCCCATCACCCACCGTGACTGGTCTTCGGCTGTCGCTTTGGTTACGGGGCAGATGCAACCTGCCGACGGCAGTCAAGATGCCGAAGAAGCGTTGGACTGGCCAGCGTTAGCGAAATTTCCAGGCACGCTTATCCTTTACATGGGGGCCAAGACGGCAGGGTACTGGAGCGGAAAACTCATGGAAGCCGGCAAACCCGCGTCCACGCCGGTGGCTCTCATACGACGCTGCTCATGGCACGACCAAGAGACGCTCCTTTGCGATCTGTCGACAGTGGCATCCACCTTGGCAGCCGCGCCGAATTTTACGCCACCCATGATCAGTGTCGTGGGGGAAGTGATTCGCATGTCCAAGAGAATGGACTGGTTCTCGGTTCGACCTTGGTTTGGAAAGCGAGTGTGGGTGACCAGCCCCAAGGCGACCGGGAATCTGCTTGCGAAGAAGCTGGATGAACAAGGGGCCATGACGGTAGTAGAACCCGTGATGACCATTCAGCCACCCGACGACTGGGCCCCCGTCGATGCAATGATTTTGGAATCAGGTCGCTTCGATTGGATTGTGTTTAGCAGTGTTTATGGCGTGGACGGATTTTTTGCTCGGCTGAAGACTCTGGGCAAAGATGGTCGGCTATTGTCCGGTGCAAAGATCGCTGCGGTTGGAAGCGCCACCGCGAATGCGATCGCAATGCATTCCATGGTTTGCGATGTGGTCCCGCAGGCACAAGGGGCGGAGGGAATCGCCAATTTGTTCGAACAGAACTGCCGCGGAAAAAGATTCTTGTTTGTTCGAAATCCAACCGGTGAGACGATTGCGATGGATCGATTGCGAATTGCTGGTGCCGAAGTGCAATCGGTTTCTACCTACCAACAGATCTTGAAGCATGAATTACCAAGCTCTGTTCTGAAATTGCTGGATACGAACCAATTGGATGCGGTGACCGCAACCAGCAAAAACATCGCTAAGCAAGCCATGGAACTGCTTGGTCCCTCGAAAACAAAAGTAACGTGGCTGAGCTTATCGCCCTCGATTTCTGATCTGCTTCGGCAGCATGGGTGCGAGAAGATTCTGACCGCGCCTGAGCCAAGTTTTGAGCAGCTTGCCGCATTACAATGCTAGTCTGCACGAAGCCAAAGTATTGTAACGAACCATGCTCTACTGCCATCCCTTCATGAATCATGAAAACACTAACGCGAGGTCTAATACCAATGGCATACCCCAAAATTTTATTCGCGTTGATTGCTCCGTGGTTGCTTCTGCTGTTCCCATCGCCGTCGATATCGCAAGAGACTCAAACGTGGTTTGGCTGGGTCGAAACACCGACGCAACATCTTCGAACGGTGCTAAAGTTGCAACGTAGCTCCGATCCAAACGTAGCGACGGTCACCGGCACCATCATCAGCCCGGATCAATCGTCCGAGGAAATCTCTTTGACGGATTTGCAGCTCAAGCCTACGGAACTAGATGGTTGGCGGTTTCAGTTGGTAAGCCCAAAGGATGCGAAGCCTATTGCTTCCTTTCGCGGGACTCAAGTGACCGCGGATCGAGTCGATGGGAAACTGGAAAAGTCGGGCCAATCGCTTTCAGCCAATTTTGAACGGATCGATCAGTTTCCAGCTGAATCAGCCCAGACGTTGGGAGCAGAAGCGGTTTGGACTGGGACATTGAATTTGGTGGTCAAAAAAATGGACTTTCGAATTCGCGTTTATAGCCAGCCTCCGTTTGCAACCAAAGATTCACCGAGAGTTCTTTTTGATTCACTCTCCGAACGGTTTGTAGGCATCCCCGCTACGGTGCAAATGGACCAAGATCGAAGTGCGACATTTGAGATCGCTGCGATCGGGGCAAAATTCAGTGCCAAGTTCAATGCCGCTGGGAACGAGCTCGTCGGCAGCTTCACTCAGAACAAGATTCCATTCCCATTAACCATGCGCTTGGTCGAACCTGCTTCGGATTCACAAGTTGCCGCACCCGTCGCTTCGGAAGAACCAATGCCAGCGCCGGCAGAACCAACAACTGAGTCGAAAAAAGAGCCTTCCAGCAACCCGGCAGACAAGCTAACGGAAACCGAAAGTTATGTAGAAGAGTCCTTTGAAGTCAACCTGGGCAGCGTGAAACAATCGAACAAAAAAGAAGCGGCAAAGTCTCCTTACGTGCCATCCGAAGAGAGAATCGCTGGCACGATCACGCTACCCAAGATGACCATGGCCGGAGGCAAAGGTTTTCCTGCAGTCGTCATGGTTACAGGAAGCGGTCCCCAAGACCGTGACGAAACGATCGGAAGACACAAGCCTTTTGCCGTCTTGGCTCACTTTCTCGCAGAGCAAGGCATTGCGTCCTTGCGCTATGATGATCGAGGGGTCGGCGAAAGCACTGGTAACTTTCTGACGGCAACGAGCGCTGATTTTGCAAAGGATGCATTCGCGGTCTTGAACTACGCGTGTGGACGCAAGGAACTGGATTCGGAACGAATTGGAATACTTGGACACAGCGAAGGTGGCATGGTGGGACCGATGCTGGCAAACTGGGAATCGAAAGTTGCATTCCTGATTTTGTTGGCTCCACCCGGAGTCACAGGGGGGGAAGTGCTCAAGTCTCAGATCGATCGCATGTCGGAACTGCAAGGGGTTGATCCGGCAACTCGAAGGGCGACCATGATGTTGCAGCAACAATTACAAGATATTGCGGCTGGTTACTTTGTGGATGAATCAACCATGAAACGCGACATTCGAAAAGCGATTCAGGACCAATGGCCCTTGCTGGAGTCCGCCGCTTTGGCGATTGATCCGATGGTCAACACCACCGAGCTCAAACAACAGCTAACCAATCAGATCGACCAGCAGTTTATGGAGCTGAAGTCACCATGGTATACGTATTTTCTCAATTACGATCCAGGGCCAGCCTGGCTGTTGCTTCGCTGCCCCACACTGGCCATTTGGGGAGAAAAGGATACTCAAGTTTTGCCTCAATTGAATGGGTTGGCTATCGAACAAATGGTGGAGCGAAATCCGGCGTTGGAAGCGACGCTTGTGGTCTTGCCTTCGATAAACCACATGATGCAAAACAGTACGACCGGGCTACCCGAAGAGTACAACGAAATTCAAGAAACGATATCGAACGAGGTGCTGGAAACGATTGGGCAATGGCTGAATCGCCAGGGCCTATCCACGTCCAGCCCCGAAAGCCCCAGTAGTGAAAGGCCCCGGCAAAGATAAGTATGACGCGCCCGACAAAAGTCGTTTTTCATTTCTTTGAGCCTGAGACGCTAGCCGATTATTACAACACACAAAAACTAGGCTAGCGCCCAATGGCACTCACCTTTTGACGGGGGCGCTATGTATGGAAAGGTATGGCCTACAGTTCCTTTTCAAGGATGGCGCGGATCCTGGGTGCTGCCAATCCATCGCCATAAGGGTTCTTGAGCGCTGATCGCTTTGCGTATTCAGCATGATCGTTCAGCAACAGCGACGCTTCGCGTACAATCGTTTCCACATGGGTACCAACCAATCGGCACGTACCAGCTTCAATCCCTTCGGGTCTTTCCGTTGTATCGCGCATGACAAGCACAGGTTTCCCCAGCGAAGGAGCTTCCTCTTGGACGCCCCCTGAATCGCTCAAAAGAAACGTACAGTGGTCCATCAACCAGACAAAGTCTTCATAGCCAGCAGGCTCTACCAACGCCACGCGATCGTTCGAACCTAGTAGACGTTGCACGGGCTCGCGTACTTGCGGATTCAAATGAACGGGGAACAGAACTCCGACATCAGGAAAGGTAGCCGTCAATTTTATGATCGATTGACAGATCCTTTCGAAACCATCACCAAACGATTCACGACGATGGCCAGTGACTAAAATCCAGCGTTTGGAGCCTTCCAAGAATTCGCGTCGAAAATTGCTAGGGATATTCAATCGACCTGCAACGTCAATGGCTGAAACTTGGTTGGTCTGCAACCGATTCCGCACCCAAAGCAAAGCGTCGACAACCGTGTTGCCTGTGACATGCAATCCGGTGGAAATCCCTTCACGCTGCAGGTTCGCTTGGCTGACTTCGGTTGGACAAAAATGCCATCGCGTGATCGGCGAGGTAAGACGTCGATTCATCTCCTCCGGAAATGGGGACATCGTGTTTCCCGTCCGAAGGCCAGCCTCAACGTGACCGACCGGAATTTTCGCATAAAAGGCAGCCATCGCAGAGGCTAATACCGTGGTCGTGTCCCCTTGAACAAGGATCGCTGCTGGATTGTGTTGGTTGCACCAATGGGACACGGCGGTGAGCACTCGGCCGGTAAGGTCAGGCAAAGTTTGACCGGGCTGCATGAGATTCAGATCATGTTCTGGAACAATACCAAACACCCCGAGCGTTTGATCAAGCATCTGCCGATGCTGAGCGGTAGCAAGAAAGACGGTATCAAACGCGTTCGATTCCCGCAGAGCGAAATAAACAGGCGCCATTTTTACGGCCTCCGGCCGAGTGCCCGCAACAACCGCGACGATTCTTTTCAAACAAAGTATCCTGTCCTACAGGGTGTCCTTACTACCGCGAAACATCCGCTCAGAGTCTACCATCTGCAACGCATTTAGAAACGGCAACCCGCCGAAAAACCAAGGAACCCCCGCATGGGTCGTGAACAAGACAGTGCGTCCCACCTTCGCATAAAAAGCCACGAGCCTCGAGTTTGTTGAAGCAAGAGCAATCCAACGGCAAAAAGGAGCGTACAACCGTCAAGATTTGAGAAAAAGGAAAGCCATCGGGGGCGTTTCAGAGTGGACTTTTTTCGGGTACGCTGTGTCGTAGTCGACAGCCTTTGATTTGGTGCTCGTAAAGTGTAGGATCTCCAAATGTTACCGAAATTAAGGCTTTCGCCCCATAAGGGTAGTGCAAGGAACTGAAGCAGTACCCAAGCTGTGTTTTCGCTTCCATGAAAACTCGTAGAGTGGAACGGCCCCAGCGTTCATTTGCCTTTGCTTGCTAAGAAAGTTTTTTGTATGAAGTCCGCCGCGGTTGTCAACTTTGCTCCTGAAAAAGGATCCGTGGAGATCCGAGAGATCGACCGACCTTCCCTAGGGCCGGAAGACGTTCTTTTGGAAGTTGCCAATGTTGGTGTTTGCGGCAGCGACTTGCACCAATGGACGGCGGATCATTCCTGGCCCGTCAACTACCCTGTCGTGCTCGGACATGAGTTTGGTGGGACGATTATCGAGCTCGGGGCGGCCGTCGAAGGATGGCAAGAAGGAGACCGAGTAGTCAGCGAAACAGCCGCAATCATCGACCCTCGCAACCCCATGTCGCGACGAGGGCTTTACAATCTGGATTCGACTCGAAAAGGGTTCGGATACGGAGTGAACGGTGCTATGACCAAGTATGTGCGAGTACCATCGAGAATCTTGCATGCCATTCCCGATTCGTTACCCTTTGAACATGCCTGCCTAACGGAACCATGTTGTGTCGCCTACAATGCTGTAGTGAAGAACGCGAGAATTGAGCCGGGAGACCGCATTGCCGTTCTAGGGCCCGGCACGATCGGAATTTTGTGTGCCGCCATGGCTCGACTTTGTGGTGCAGAGGTCGCGGTGATTGGGCTGGAGTCAGATCGACATCGATTTGAAATTGCCAAGCAATACGGCTGTTCGGCCATCATCGGGGATGCAAAACCGTGGGCCATGGAGCGCGATGGTCTTGGCTGTGATGGCGTTATTGATGCAGCAGGTGCCAGTATCACTCTGAAGATTGCGTTGGATCTAGTGCGGCCTGCGGGTTGGATTAGTAAGGTTGGCTGGGGACCTCAGCCGCTAGGCTTCAACATCGACCCTTTAGTTCAAAAAAATGTAACGCTTCAGGGTAGCTTCAGTCACAACTGGCCGATTTGGGAACGGGTGATCGCGTTGCTCTCCAACGGTCAATTGAATGTCGAACCGATCATCGGGGGCGTATGGCCTATTGCTCAATGGCACGAGGCCTTTGAAAAGATGCATCGCGGCGAGGTGGTCAAGTCGATTTTGCGACCCGAGTAGAATGGGTCGGTCATTCAAGTGAAACTTTACTATACCGATCACTTCGTCTTGCCTCTGCCAGACGGCCATCGCTTTCCGATGGGCAAGTACCGTCTGCTGCGCAACCGAACCGTCGACAACCCCATTCATCAAGATGATGTGCTTCTGGTTCCGAATGCTGCGACCACAGAACAGCTATGCCTAGCCCACGATCCGGCTTATGTTCATCGTGTTCTTTTAGGGTTGCTGTCGGACGGCGAGATGAAGCGCATTGGCTTCCCGTGGTCGGAAGAAATGGTCGAGCGTTCTCGGCGGAGCAGTGGCGCCACGTTGGCCGCTTCACGCACTGCTCTTTCGGAAGGGATCTCGGTCAACATGGCAGGCGGAACTCATCATGCGATGCGTGATGCAGGTGAAGGCTTCTGTGTTTTCAATGACGCTGCCGTTGCCATTCTGACGTTGATGAAGGAGAACAAAATACGCAGTGCTTTGGTCGTCGATTGCGATGTTCATCAGGGAAACGGTACCGCTCAAATTTTGAACGACCATCTCGATGTATTTACTTTTTCCATGCACGGCGAAAAGAATTTTCCGCTGCGCAAGTTCCCAAGCACTTTGGACATCGACCTTCCGGACGGGACAGACGATCCATCGTATCTTCAAATTCTTGATGCATCTTTGACAAAGATACTGTCGGATCATTCGTTTGATTTAGCGATTTATTTAGCGGGTGCAGACCCCTTCGAAGGGGACCGGCTTGGACGATTGAAGCTGACCAAGTCTGGCCTATCACAACGCGACGCATTTGTTTTGCAGTCGTTGCGATCGCATTCGATACCGACAGCCGTTGCGATGGCCGGCGGGTACGCTCATAACATCAACGACATCGTTGATATACATGCCGAAACAATACGAATTGCTTCGGCGATTTCAAAACAGAGCCAATGGAACCACGAAGGCAAATAATGGAAGTCGTTATCACAGCGGTTGGCCCCGATAATGTTGGTCTCGCCGATCCCATCATTCACGACGTCACGTCGCGTGGTGCCAACATTGCCGAAATTCAGATGTACGACCATGACGAAGCCGCTTTGTTCGCCATGTTGTGCCGCATTCAGGTGGAACCCCATCAATTCGAGCCGTTGCGTGCTCGGATGAAGCAGATTGCCGAATCGAAGAAGTTGGAGATTCGTGTTTGGAGCCCCGACGAACGCGCGGCTAAACCAAACATTGCAATCTGCACTACCTTTTTAGAGCACACGCCTCGTGCGGTGTTGGAGGCAATTCGCGATGGATTGATTCGGGCTAACCCTGTGGTTTTGATCGGGAATCGTCGCAAATGCGAATCTTTGGCCAAAGAATTCCAAGTCCCCTTTGAGTACATCGGGCTAGAAGATGGTTCAGGAGATGACCAAGCGATGGTCAAAGCGATCGATCAATATCATGCCGACTATGTGGTGCTAGCGAGATACATGCGAGTCCTGCCCCCCGACACATGCTGGAAGTTTGCCGGCGGGCGCATTATCAACTTGCACCATGGACTGCTGCCCAGCTTTCGTGGGCTGCGACCTTACCACGATGCGTTTGCGGCGCGGATGCTCACGTTCGGTGCAACATGCCATTTCATCGTTCCAGAACTCGACGCAGGCAATCAAACGATCAATCAAACAACGTTTTCGGTACCGCCAGGTACGAAGCTAGAGGACGTGATTGCAATTGGCCAAAGTCAAAACGAGCCGGCTTGCTTGGTCGAAGGAGTCAGACGCGTTTGCGCCCGCGAAGTGCAGCTCCATTTTCACCGCGTTATCGTACGCAAATAAACAGTCCCGCCAGCTGTTCTGGCGAACAGCCGACGAACGTTGCACGGTCAATTCTGCAATTCAGTGACATCGACATATTGGTAAACACCGCGGTTCATTTCCGCGAGCTCTCGGATCCATCCACCGTCACCGACAGCGGGCCCAACATTGAATTGGATCGCATGGATTGTCGTCAGGGAGCGTTCTGCACGCAGCTGCAATTCCGCCAACTGGTTGGGAGCAAGCGAGGGATCTTCGGCGTCCGTCAAGAAGAACAAAACGTCGGGTGCGAAAGATAGTCCTAATTTGAGAGCAGGTAAATGTTCAGTGCCGCCAGAACCGGGGATTGCGCGTACGAAGCTACTGGCACGCTGTTTGTCGGTATCGTTAGCGAAGACCATTTGGCCAGCACCTTTACTGGAAGAAAGGGGGTAAATGGACTCATTGTAGAATACGATTTGAAACTGATGATATTCGTTAAGCGATTCCAGGCTTTTCAGAATTTCGCGTTTCGCAGCGCGAAGCGGTCCCGCTTCGTAAACATTCATGGAATCAGAACGATCGACCACGTACACGAACGACGCACCAGATCCCTCGACGCCAAAAAAAGTGGTCTTAGCCTTGTT
>JBIKLJ010000373.1:0-3383 GCA_044359895.1 Pirellula sp. | reverse complement strand
ACACTGTCAACAGCCGAACCGTACATGAATCGGCTGGTCACTGCGCCGGATGTTCCCAAGATCTGCGCCACTTGGTCGCCGTCACTCAACAAATAGTCGACGGAACTTGCGGCCGATAGAGGGCTCGCGGCTTGCGCGATACTGCTGCGTCTTCCAACTTGGTCATATCCGTAGCGTATCGACTTGCTGGTGGCTGGCGTACTCGAGTTAGGTGAAACGTTGACTTGAGTTAACTGGCTGACCTGGTTCCATTGGTAACGTTCGATCTCGCCCGATTGCTTATTGGTTCGGCTGGTCGTGCGCCCTTCGGCATCGTATGCAAACGTAAACGAACCATCGTCCATCATTCGATTGAACGAGCCAACGATCGTGGACACTCCACCACGGCTGGTAGTATTACCGTTCGCATCATAAACATAATTGACCGTGCCCGCCCGCGACAACTGACCGCCGGGTGTATACGAATAGGTCGTCGTGCCAGCAGGTGTCGTTTGTGAAGCGAGTCGATCGCTGCCGCTGACGTACTGCATGCTATACGAATCCAACGGGCTGGTCCCGCCAGGATTGTTGGCTGTGTAGGCGATTTGAGTTGGGCGACCGATCTGATCGCGGGTGATCGTCTGAATCAATTCCAGATTGCTACCAGCGGTCGCGCCGGAACCACGTCGCGAACCAACGATTTGATCGAGATTATTGAATTGGAAAGTCGTCCACATGTTCTCGTTCGCGTTCCCCGAACCGGTCCGTATCAAGCTGGACATTCGGTTGCGAAGATCATAGCCCATCACATCGGTGTAATGAAGCACACCATTGACCGACAACTGAGTCGATACGTTTCTACCGAAAGTATCATAACCGTAATTGACCGAAGATGCGATATTGGTGCTAGTGCTAGTGCTGGTACCTCCATCGATTAGACTCGACCCCGCAGTTGACGTTGTCCCCCCCACGAGCGGGATCAAAGTTGTCTCGTTGGTGACCAAGCCCGCCGTGTTGTAGGTCCAAGAAACTTGATTGTTGCTAGCATCCGAAATCTTGGTCAATCGCGACAACGTGTTGTATTCGTAGCTGCGAGTCTTTGCGGGGCTGCTGCTGGAGGCAACCCACGTTTCTTGAGTCACTTGCCCACCTAAATTGTAGGCATATTCGATTTGCTCGCCGACTCGGTTTGTGTAACTGGCCAAAAGTCCATCTATCGAATAGGAATACCATCGCGTTCCAATGCCAACCTGTTCTTCCGAGGTCGCAGCAATTGACCAGTGAAAGGCACCGTTTGAAGGACCAATTCTTAAAAAGAGTCTGTCGAAAAATGTGGGGCGAAAAATTTGCGAGCCCTACTTCGGCTAACTATTTTTCGCCCCACATTTTTCGACAGTAGTCATTCCGAAACACGAAGGATTAGCCGGTGATCACAAGATTGTTCGGCGCTTGATGACGCCACCCTTCGCGTCCAGAACCGGCAAGATAACAGTGAATGCGTTTGGGTCGTTGCGTTTTACGATCAGTTCCAGCTTGGTGATTTCCAATCGCGTGATGACGCAGAAAAGCACTTCTTGTTCCGTTCCGCTGTAGCCCCCCAGTGTTTTAAAGTTAGTAACGCCCCGCCCAAGTTCTTCCAAAAGAGACTTGCGAATGGCGTCTCGATGTTCGGTCATGATCATCACGCCGTTGTAGGCCTCGATGCCGTGGAGCAAATAGTCGATGGTCTTCGAGGCTGCCAAGTAGGTAAGCATGGAATAGAGAGCTGGTTCAACCCCCAGGAAGACAGCAGCCACGGAGAAGATAATGATGTTGAGTCCGAGGATCACTTCCCCGACCGTCGCAAAGGTGCGAGAACTGAGTACGACAGCCAGAATTTCAGTTCCGTCCAATACACCACCGCTTCGGGGAATGCAAAAAGTGTCAGGAACCGTTTTGTCTTTTCTTTGCGTTTGCCCGATTAAGCACATGATAAATCAAACCACCAACTGCCGCTCGCTTTGCTCTTCCCATAACCAACCAGACTAGCGAAATTAAACCCAAATGTCAAAAAACGGTTCCTGACACCTTTTTTCTGACCTCTTGGCATCGTGCCAACTGGCTTCAGTTCGAGTCTAAGTGTAAATTCTTTCGGGCGAATTCAACTCGAGATCTCGCAGTCGCTGAAAGTTCGTCAACACTGTCACCGAGTAGTTCGAAGTACTCTCGATAGCGTTTGTCTACCCAAGCGAGTTCCGCCGCTCGCTCTACTTGCAACCGACGTTCCTCTCGAATGTGTTGGTTCCGAAGCTCTTCACGTCGTTTCGCCATAGCTCGATAAATCTCATCACTACCTCGAAGACAGTCGTCCCCACATTCTCGCAATAGTCTTGCAAGCTCAAAGAGTCTTCCATCGTATGGCTTGTCAGAACTCGAACTCCAAGTCCACGATTTGCAACAATCGAGTTCTTTCAAGTCAACCCAGTCAAAGCTCTCGCTACCTTTAACACCATCGCAACCATTCCGTCCAAAAACCATTCTCGGTTCAAAGTCCGGCCCAGTACATAAGACTCGAACGAAGGTCGAATCGCTTCTAAACTCGACGTATTCTAGTCCATCGGTTGAAGATTCCCGACAAACTTGAAATCCTTTGTCTTGGACCAGAAAGGCGAACGAGGTTCTGACTTCGCTACAGAAATTTACCTTTTTATTCACGATCATACTCTTTTCTTTCTATGGACAAGGTGAATTCCAGAATTCGCCATCGAATGTCCAACCTTTGTTGCGGAGTACGTTTCGCTCCATTCCCAAAAAAGTATCTCTGACAGTTCGGCCGTCAGGCAGGACGTGACTATCAGGAAGATGAGCAGACGCATCCCGAATACGAATACCCTTCCGCATTTCCTCTCGAAGAACGGACGAGTTCCTCATCCAATTGGCTTTTGCTGAACCGAGGTTTGGCGTGAGCTTATCAAGAAGCGTGTGCTCACCAGCCCTTAGCGTTGCTAGGTTATCCATCCGACCGATGACCGCGTTGCCTCCACTACTTGGGGCAAGGCCAAACGTTGGATTGGGAACAATGGACGGACGGGTCTGCGGGCTTGGTAGAGTTATGCGACTGTTCATCGATAACAATAATGAATTTGCCACACGTTCTGAATGAAGTCCAAGTCGGCCTCGATGGTACGAGTCAAGGAATTCCGGTGCATCTCTAGCAATCAACCGCTCGATCTCCCGCCTCTGCTGAGTCAGGTCGATACCGGTTGCTTCTAGAATCACATCCAAGGAGTGCTGGTGTTGCATTAGCTCAGAATAGATATCGTAGTGAGACTCCAGTATCTCTTCCGGCGTTTTTGCTCTCATGCTTGGCCCAGACGGAGTGGGCGCGGATGAGTTGGATTGGGCATTCTGCTGTTTCCACCAAA
>JBIKLJ010000152.1:0-12233 GCA_044359895.1 Pirellula sp. | reverse complement strand
AGTTTACCATTCGAGTCGAGAAACCGATTCGAATTCCAGAACAAAATAGTTGTCCAGAGCCGGATCTTGCATGGGTTGCTCGACGGCGATACTTCGATCAACACCCTAATTCTCTGGACGTTTTTTTATTGATCGAAGTCAGCTTTTCGAGTTCGCAGTTTGATCGTGCGGAGAAGCAAACTCTTTATGCAAGATCAGGAATTGTCGAGTATTGGCAAGTCGATGTTCCAAGTCGCACTGTTTCGGTGCATCGGTTTCCGAAAGATGGTGCATATGCAACCGTCCAAATTTTGGACACCTCGAAGACAATCGCACCGCAATGCTCACCCGAATCAGTTCTTCAAATGAAAGAACTGTTTGCCAACTCGTGAGTTGATTCTTCGTTGGTGGTTTTACGCTTCGGGATGGACGGTGTAGGTTTCTTCTTCGCTGGCTGGTGAATGCGGAATCCATTGTGGCAACAAGGACCCAACCACCATTCCCAATACGCTTGCACCCAAGCCCGCAAGCTGGCTTGGGAATTCCTCCGCCAAGGTCTCATTCAAAGTAAACGTCAGCCAAACGCCCACGCCGAAAACGATACTGGCCAAAGCCCCTTGGGTCGTCGCGCGGCTCCAATACAAGCCGAATGCCAACGGAACAAACGCACCCGCTAAGGTAACTTGATATGCCGATGAAACCATGTCATAAATCGGCTTACCTTCTACCCATATCGAGTACGTTAACACCAACGACGCAAATACAAAAATAGAAATACGCATGGCCTTCAGCATGTGCTTGTCATCCAAAGTGGGCCATAAATGCCGAAGTATGTTTTCTACAAAACTGGTAGAGGGTGCCAACAATGTTGCCGAAGAAGTCGACTTGATTGCGGAGACTAGTGCGCCAAAGAATAGAACTTGAGCGAAGAATGGCATGTGGTTCAGAATTAATGTCGGGAGAACTTTCTGAGTGTCTTCGCTGGCAAGTAGTGCTTTTGATTCCTCAGGCATGATGATCAACGAGGAGACAACAATAAACATCGGAACAAATGCAAAGGCTAGGTATGCCAACCCACCCAATACGGCACCGTTTCGAGCTGTCTCAGGATCTTTGGCTGACATGACGCGTTGGAATACGTCCTGTTGTGGAATCGAACCGATCATCATCGTGATTCCAGCCCCCACGTAAAACAGCCATGCCTTCAAGCTGGGTTCGGGAAGAATTCGAAACAGATCCTTCTGGCTGGCTAAATCAAACACCTTGCCTGTGCCACCTGCCAAATCGGAAGCAACCCAAGCAATGTAAGACAATCCAATCACCAATACGATCATCTGAACAAAGTCGGTGTAAACAACCGCGAGCATTCCTCCCATGATGACATAGATAAGAACCAATACAGTCCCAATGACCATCCCCCAAGAAGTGCTAATCGCACCGCCGGACAGAACCGAGAAAACTAATCCCAGTGCGGTAATCTGAGCAGCAACCCAACCCAGGTAGCTCAAAATGATCAAGACGGAGCAGAGAACTTCGATAACGATCCCAAATCGGTTTCGGAAGTAATCGCCGATGGTGAGGAGGTTCATCTTGTAGAGCCGCTGCGCGAAAAACAGCCCAACCAAAACCAAGCACATGGACGCCCCGAACGGATCTTCAACGACTTCATGCATGCCGCTATTCACAAATTTCGCAGGGATGCCAAGAACCGTTTCGGCACCAAACCAAGTGGCGAAACTAGTGGTGATGACCATGATCAGAGGCAAGCGATGGCCTGCGACCGCGAAGTCGGAAGTATTCTTGACCCGCGATCCGGCCCAAGCACCAATTGCCAATGTCCCTAATAGGTAAAGAATAACCAGAACCAAGAGAGCAATATTCATTGAGGGATTTTCCGCGAATGGTTTGACGGGTTAATGTACTTTCGGTTGGCTTATAAGCCTGACGTCTGGACCTCAGGCTATTTCGGAAACAAATGCTTATGCGATCCGTCGGGCCGGGTCCGACGGGTCGCAATTTACCGAATCGGAAACTTTAGTTTCGATCGTTCAGGAACGGCAAAGGAATCATACCGCCTTCGCCGTCGCGGCAGTCCATCTCCAAATGCTCAGGAAACGGAGTATCGCTCCCTAGAATCTGAACACTTACCTTCGATGCTTCTTCAAGCTCGATGATTTCACGACGCTTGCGATTATTGAGATAGGATGCGACGCTTTCATTAACCTTGACGACCACTTTGGCAGCCTTGGGCATTTGGCAGGCCATCATCAACAACCGAGTCACCTCAATCGACATGCTTTCTGCGGTCTTGACTAGACTGCGTCCACGGCAACATGGACAATCTTCGTAGACGCTTCGCTTAAAGCTAGGTCGGATCCGCTGCCGAGTCATTTCGACGAGGCCGAATGGGCTGGTTCGGAGAATTTTGGTACGGGCACGATCACGAAGCATAGCGTCGCGCAACGTCTTCTCGACTTTTCGCCGATGCGATTCCTTTCGCATATCGATGAAGTCATTGACAATGACGCCACCTAAGTCACGTAAACGCAACTGTCGAGCGATCTCCTTGGCTGCCGACATATTCAGGTGGAATGCGTTTTCTTCCGCGTTCTCATCACCGCCACGAAAATTGCCGCTATTGACGTCGATCGCGACCAAGGCTTCGGTTTGATCGATCACGATGGATCCACCACCTCGTAACGGTACGACACGTTGATGGATTCGGTTGATTTCTTGCTCTAGCTTGTAGCGATAGAACAATGGTTCTCGACCTTCATACAATTCGATTCGGTCAGCCACGCGTGGCATCACCAATTCCACGAATTCTTTCGCTCGCGTGAAGGCCTCGGGATGGTCAATAACCACGGAATCGATATCTTCGGTAAAAG
This sequence comes from Pirellula sp., assembly GCA_044359895.1. GTDB lineage: Bacteria > Planctomycetota > Planctomycetia > Pirellulales > Pirellulaceae > JBKCUI01. The sequence goes on along the minus strand of JBIKLJ010000152.1, from coordinate 9,366 downwards.
TATCTCGAATCGTTCGAATAAGAATATCACTTTCTTCGTAAACATCGCAAGGTGCTGGTGTGCTCTTGATGCGTTTCACCATTCCCTTCCAGAGTCGTAGCAAGTAGGCCACATCTCTGGACAGTTCGTTCCGGGTGCGTTCAGAGCCAGCGGTTCTTACGATGAACCCAACACCTTTGGGGAGCCTAAGATCGAGCATCATGGCGCGAAGTTTGCGGCGAACATCGTCGTCTTCGATTTTACGGCTTACGCCGACTCGGCCCAGTGCAGGCATCAGCACCAAGTATCGACCGGGGATGCTAATGTATGTTGAAAGAGTGGGGCCTTTGGTTCCGATTCCTTCTTTGATCACTTGAACGAGGACTTCGTCACCCCGTTTGAAGATTTCTTGAATCGGCGGCTTGAATCGCGGTCTTCCGCTTCTCAGTTTGTTGCTTCGTTGGCGACCGCCTTGCCGGTCGTTTCCGCGTCCTGAGCGCCGCTTTGGTTCGTCGGACTCATCTTCTTCTTCCTCGTCCGCGTCTTCTTCGTTTCGGTCATCTGGCGCATCATCATCGCGATCATCGACACCGGGATAGCTCCCGTCCATGATTTCATCTGGGTCGTATCCCGCTTGTCGGAAGTATTGAGCTTCGACGTCGCTGATATGAAGAAAACCATTGCGTCCTACACCGAAGTCAATGAAGGCGGCTTGAATGCTGGGTTCGATATTGACAATCTTACCTTTGTAAATATTGCCAACCCAGTTGTTCTGACTGGTCCGTTCCGTGTACAGTTCTTCAAGAACTCCGTCCTCCAGCAATGCGATTCGGCATTCCTCCATCTGGGAGACATTGATGAGCATTTCCTTTTTCATCGGCTACGTTGGTTCCTTTCAATGGTCGCGATCGAGCTTGCTGAAACGCTGCGATGGATAATTCATGAGCAGTAGGTTTGGCAAATCGAAAGCGAATATGTTTATGCTTGTAATACTATTTCGGGCACAAGCCCGGCTAACTGATTCATCAAGAATGCGTCGACTTCACGGGCCGTCGAAAGGCGAAGCGCTCGCCAAGCCATGGCTTCGCACTGGCCGATCGTGACCGATCGAATTGCTTTCTTGAGGATTGGGATTGCGGCCGGCGCTAAGCTCAGCGTTCGTATTCCCATTCCGACCAGCAGCAATGCATAAGCAGGATTAGTGCTCATTTCACCGCATACGCTGGTCGACTTTTTCTTTTCTGACGCCACTTGAAGCGTTCTTTGTATTAATCTCAGAACGGCTGGGTCACATGCTTGATACAAGTCGGCAACGGCATCGTTGCTTCGATCTACAGCAAGCGTATACTGGGTCAAGTCATTGGTGCCGATACTAACGAAATCGATTTCATCAATGAATCGATCCAGCATCAATACTGCAGCAGGAACTTCGACCATCATTCCGACCTGCACGTGGCATTGGATGTGTTTTCCTTCTGCGGCAAGATCTTCCGACACCGATCGGAGCAAGAAGCGGGCGCTTCGCAGCTCGTCCAATGTCGTGATCATGGGGAACATCACACGCACATCTCCGAGGCAGGCGGCACGCAAAATCGCGCGGGCTTGGACTCGAAATAGCGCTGGATTCCGAAGGCTTAATCGAATACTACGCAACCCTAAGAACGGATTGTTCTCAGGTTCGGTCAGCTTTGTCATTCCCATTTTGTCCGCACCCAGGTCGAGTGTGCGAATAACGACGGGACGATTTTGCATATCGCGCACAACCTGCGCATATGCTTGATAGTGTTCCTCTTCCGTGGGCTCTTGATCGTGCCCCAAGTAAAGAAACTCTGTTCGGTACAGGCCAACTCCGTCTGCACCGCGTGCGATGCAAGAAGCCGCCTCGTTAGGAAACTCTACGTTTGCCATCAGTTCGATCCGCACCCCATCGCTGGTGCAAGCCGGCAAGTCGCGAATTTCTTGCAGTTTGGTTGCAATGGATTCGCGATAGAGACGTCGTTTTTGGTAGTGCTCGCGCGTTGCATCATCAGGCGAGACGATGATACGACCGAGATGACCATCCACAATCACTTCGTCACCGCTGCGAATGTTGTGCAAGAAGTTGCCGACCCCGACAACTGCTGGGATCTCCATCCCTCGAGCAACAATCGCCGTATGGCCTCCCGACCCGCCAACTTCCGTACAGATCCCGAGGACCTTCTCGGGATCAAAGCCGGCAGTCTCGCCGGGAGTCAAGTCGTGACTGACCACGATGGCTTCGTGAGGCAACGTCTTCAGCGTTGCCATGGGCTGGTCGGTCAACGACTCCAGCAATAAACGCTCGACATCGCGAACGTCGGCAGCCCGTTCCGACAGAAAGGTGCTTGTCGATTTACGAAAGGCGGCTGCGTACTTGGTGAAAACCTCGCTAACCGCGTACTCCGCCGAATAGGTCTTCCTGCGAATCAGACTTTCCAGTTCCGACTGCAGGTGTGGATCCCTTAACACTTGCTGCTGAGCCGAGAAGATACTGCCAAGTCTTTCGCCGAGCTTGGTGGTCGCGGAGACTCGACTTAATTCCAGTTTCTCGTCAGCCTTGCGGACCGCTTCGACGAGCCGCGACCACTCGCGTTCGTCTTCTCCGACGGCGACCAAGCAGCGTGTGATACGGTACCCTTCGCGATCGAAGACAAGGGCTTGTCCAATCGCGACACCTGGTGAGACCGCTATGCCTTGCAATTCCAGCATGCTGAAACGATCTATCTGAAATGGAAGCCGGTCGAGCGGCTGTTAACGACAAAATGGTTTACGAAGATCTCCGAGATCCTCACAGCAGCACTAAGTATTCGATTCAACATTAGCTTCGTCGAACTGCTGTTCAAACATCGAGCTGATAGCTTGGATGGCTTTTTCAGCATCTGGTCCTTGAGCTCGCAACAACAGTTCGGAGCCTTGAGTGGCACCTAGCGTCAGCAAGCTCAATATACTTCTACAGTCTGCGATCTGGCCAGCTCGCTCCAGTTCGATTTGGCATTGGAATCCCGATGCGGCACGAACCAGTTTGTCGGCTGGTCGCATGTGCAAGCCTTCCGGGTTTCGAACAGTTACAGTGCAAAGTTGAATCGCCGATGTCATACAGTTTCTAGCCGGAGAATTGGTTTCCGTCAGCTTCTTCCAAAAGTTGGAGGATATCGTCAGGCGACTTCGACTGACGCAAGAATCGGCAGAATGTCTCGTCGCGAAGCTGTCGCGAAATGTTCTCGAGCGCTCTCAAGTGGTCGCCAGGACGATCTGGAGGAGAAACCAGTAGGAAAAACAGAGAAGCACTCTGCCCGTCCAAAGATTCAAAATCCAAGCCAGCTGGGCTAACTCCCACGGTGCCGATCAGCTTCTCGACACTTGCATGCTTCGTATGAGGGACGGCAACGCCACGACCGATCCCTGTGCTGCCGAGCTCTTCGCGTTTCATGATCGCCTTGATGATGTCATCCTGGTCGGCAGCTTTGATTTCGCCAGCTTCGACCAAGGCATGGACTAATTCAGCAATAACGCCTTCTTTTGTCGTTGCAGCCAATTCGGCACGGATGGCCTTTGGGGAAATAAACACAGCAAACTTCATTACTTGGGAACCCTTGCAACTAACCTGCGACCTCGAGGCCAAACCACTTGGGCTGGGCGTATCGAGGACGAATGATGAAAAAAACTAGAGAATATAACGATGGTGATTGTAGATCTAAACTTCGCTGCCACCAGCGTGCTTGACGCCGGTCGCTTTGTGTTCTGTGACCTTTTCTTTGTGTTTTCGAATCTGTTGTTCCACTTTGCCAATGGTTAAATCCAAGGCTGAGATAACAGTCGTTGATTGAGTGGTTGCGACGAAATCGTGCGAGTGTTCAGCTGACACATTGATTTCGACCGTCGGTTTGTCGAGATGTTCCAGGTCGACTGTAACTTCAATCGCATTGATGCGATCGAACAAACGCCGGACCTTCTCGACCTTTTCGACAATGATAGCCTGATCTTCGGGTTTTAGGTGGCCATGACGAGCGGAAACGTTAACTTGCACGGTGTTACTCCAAAAAGAGGAGAAGGAGCGAATTGAGCACTTTTTGACGTAGCCAATCATCGAGGGGGCCAATCAGCAACGATTGTCGTCCGGACAAATGGAATCGTCCGCGAATTGTAACCCTTTCCTTACAACCCCACAAATCCCCGTCGCTTGAGTAACCCAAGATCGGCAAAATCTTGGTGTATTATCCGAGTGACGGAAGATTGGCAGGCAAAATCTCCAGCCAATTCGGCTGGAGAACTGAAAATCCAAAACCTTTGCCGCCGGGTTGATCGTGAATGACTTCGTCATCGAAAGTTTATTTGACTTTCGACGGGAAGGTGCGTCTTCAACGCAGAATCTAGGTTTTTGACTAGGAAGCTGGTTCAACTCTTGGCATGGACGCAACGACTTTGTCGATTAATCCATAAGTGACCGCTTCTTCAGGATCCATGAATCGGTCCCGATCGGTGTCTTTCTCGATCGTATCAAGATCCTGACCACAGTGGCGGATCAATATTTCATTGAGCCGTCGCTTCGTTCGCTGGAACTCGTTGAGGTGAATCGAGATTTCTTCCGCAGTTCCTTGCATACCAGCCAAAGGTTGGTGAATCATAATTCTCGAGTTTGGCAGCGAATACCGCTTGTTCTTCGCACCGGCGGTCAAAAGAACTGCCCCCATGGAGGCAGCTTGGCCGATGCAATAAGTTGCGACATCGCACGAAACGAACTGCATCGTGTCGTAGATTGCCATTCCTGCGGTGACGCTTCCGCCTGGGCTGTTGATGTACAAATGGATGTCCGCCTTCGGGTCATCCGACTGCAAAAACAACATCTGAGCGACCAAGGCGTTGGCGACGTCGTCGTCGACCTGAGTTCCCAAAAAGATGATGCGGTCTTTGAGAAGTCGACTGTAAACATCGTATACGCGCTCTTCTCGGCCGCTCTTTTCGATGACATAAGGGATCATTGGCATTTTGAGTACTTGCTCCGAGTTTTGAGTGCGTTAGGAATTCTCTTCATCACCGACTGGGGTCTTCATCAACAGTTGGTCGACAAGCCCGTATTCCTTGGCCTGCTCGGCAGTCAAGAAGAAGTCGCGGTCTGTATCTTTGGCAATTTGATCCGCTGACTTGCCCGTGTGCCTTGCAAGGATTTCGTTCAACTGAGTTCGCATGCGCAGGATCTCGCGTGCTTGAATCTCAATATCGGAAATCTGCCCTCGGACTCCCCCGTGAGGTTGATGGACCATGACAGAGCTGTTTGGCAGACAAAAACGCTTGCCTGGCGACCCCCCCGCCAACAAAACCGCAGCACCACTGGCGGCCTGCCCAACACAATACGTGGCCACCGGGCATGACAGCATTTGCATAGTGTCATAGATCGCCAGGGTGGATACCACTTCGCCACCGGGCGAATTGATATAAAAATGAATATCCTTGCGACGTTGCTCGCTTTGCAAATAAAGCAGCTTCATAATGACTTCGTTGGCATTGCCTGCGTAAATTTCCCCCTGCAGGAAAACAATTCTGTTTTCCAACAAAAGATCACCAAGAGTCATTTGGCGTTGTCGCTGGTAACTTTGATACGCTTGCGAATCAAAGACCGGCGGCATTTTCGAAAAGTGATTCAATTGTGGCCTTCCCTTCCTGCGAGTAAAAACGATTGCTGTGTACATCTTTCCGATTGGCCAATTTTTGGCAAGGCCACTGCCTCGAAAGTTTGCCTTCCGGCAATTTCTTTCTGGATGAATGCTCCCTACAGCTTAACCTCAGAGAATCGCGTCGCCTCGGGACCTTCCGCGATGGTCTCAGCGGCGGAGCTGCGATGTCACCACATTGAAAATAGGTCATTGCCCCGTCGCCCCGAACGACCGAACGACTTGAGGGGCCTCAAACGACTTGAGGGGCCTTGAACTTGCTGCGTCCCGTATAGCACAACCTGCGTGTTGCACTTAAAATCTTTCGACCTATTTGAGAGTTCGATGCAAAAACGCTTGTCAGGAACCGATCGCTTGTCACTATCACCCTCCATCCAGACCGCCATTGATCGCGTTCAAGAAGCGCAAGCCAACGGAAAAATTAGCTCGGGAGCCCTCGAAAACATCCTTTGCTGGCTGACCCAAGAACGTTACGCCACTTATGCTCCTGCCATTGTGGAATACATCGCTCAGAAGAAATGGCAAGCTCTTGATGACGCCTTTTGGACAATCATTCCCTTTGGAACCGGTGGCAGACGGGGCCGCATGTACGACTTTGGCTCCAACGCAATCAACGACCGAACCATCGGGGAAAGCGCTCAAGGATTAGCAGACACCATCCTTGGACTGCCGGACCGTCCATCGAAGCTGTCCTGCGCCATCGCATACGACACTCGGCACAAATCCAGGCACTTCGCTGAGCTTTGCGCATCGATCATGGTTGCAAATGGTTTTCACGTTTACTTTTTGGACGATTATCGGGCGACGCCCCAGCTGTCGTTTGCAGTCCGTCATTTAGCTTGCACTTGTGGGATCATGGTGACGGCGTCGCATAATCCCCCCAGCGACAATGCCGTCAAGGTTTACTGGTCCACGGGTGGGCAAGTATTGCCGCCGTACGATTCGGAAATCATCGACCGAGTCATGAACGTTCAGCAAATCAAAACGACATCCTTCGCTCAAGCTCTTGCCGAAGGGAAAGTTTCCATCGTCACGGCCGAAATCGACCAAAAATACTTGGAAGCAGCCAGCAAATTTGCTTGGCCCGGCCTTCGAGATATCAAGGTTTTGTATTCACCACTGCATGGAGTTGGTGGATTCGCAGTATTGCCTTTGCTTGCAGCGGCCGGCTTCGAAGACGTTACGGTCTTTGAACCGCATTCCAAACCGGACGGCGATTTCCCCAACGTTCCAGGACACGTAAGCAACCCCGAAAATGCAATCGTCTTCGATGCGATGATTGAGCAAGCGAAAGCAACAGGCGCCGAGATCATTCTGGCAACCGACCCCGATTGCGACCGCATGGGATGCGCTTGCCCGTTAACCACGGCGCTAGGCTCCCGCTGGGCAACGATCAATGGCAACCAACTGGGAGCGCTTTTGACCGATTTTGTTTTGGGAAAAATGAAAGCCGCTGGCACATTAACTCCAAACAAATACGTGATCAAAACCTTGGTCACCACCGATTTGACTCGTCGTATCGCGGAAAGCTACGGGGCGCGGTGCGAAGGAAACATTCACGTTGGTTTCAAATGGATTGCTGGTTTAATGGATGCCTGCGGGCCCGACAACTTCGCTTTCGGAACGGAGGAGTCGCACGGGTTTCTCATCGGCCAATACGCTCGTGACAAAGACGGGCCGGTGGCCTGTTTGCTCATGTGCCAATTGGCTGCGGACCTGAAAGCCAAAGGACTCACCATGCATCAACGATTGGATCAACTGCAAATGCAACATGGTTGCCACTTGGAGGACTTGATCAACGTCCAAATGGAAGGAAGCGAGGGGATGGCGAATATGAAAAAATTGATGCAATCTCTACGTGATAATCCACCCAAGGAAATGGGAGGATTGCAAGTTGTAGCCGTTCGCGACTACGGTAACTTGACTCGCAAGGTGATTGGCAGCGCTACGGAGTCGCTGGACGCACCTAAGAGCAACATGCTGATCTTGGATTTAGCGCTTCCTGGACAGACAACGCCCTCTGGTAATTCGGTCGCCGTTCGCCCCTCGGGCACCGAGCCCAAAGTGAAGTTCTACTTGTTTGCGGTTGAGCCTTCTGCAGCAGCTTCCATGCTTGAGCAAGGCAAAGCAACTTTAACGGAACGGATCGCCAAGATGAAGGTGGATGCGAAGCGGTTAGCGATCTGAGCTGTTCAGGAACTCAGATCGCGGTTGCATGTGCAGCCCGATCGACCGCGCCCAGCCCTCCACGGCAACCTTGCGAAAGGCTCGATTTCTGACCCTATTTGGGATTCGCATCCCCAAAATCTACTTGAATTCGCTTGTTTTCAACTCGACGAGTGCCAATTTGCTCACATCGAAGCCATAAGGTTTCGTTGAGAAGCTCGGATGCCTTTCGGACAACAAACACGCGCGACGATCGATCCGTCAGGTTGGCAATTTGAGTCCGTTCGCGGGGTCGGTTTGGAATCAACAACATACAATCGAAACTTGTCGGTTCGTCACGATAATTGATCGCTTCCACGGTAACCCAAAGCTGATCGTAGTCATCGATTTGAAACGCGATCTCGAACTCAAAGTCATCAGTCCCAACTTGCAACCATTCCTGGATACTGAAACGAATAGGGTGATCACCTGCCATTTCGAATTCAAGTGCGATTTCAGTTTCTGTGGTATCAGCGTCCGGAAGGACTTGGACTGGAAGAAGGATGGTGCCTGTCTCATTAGGAGCAATTTCGAATGCTGCCTTTGTAGATTCAACAAAGATAGTTGGTGCAACGATACGGACAGTTCCTATCGCGGAAATCGGAAGCGGATTTTCGAATTGGATTTTTAGTTCCTGCACTTGGCCGACCAGGGGATCTATTTTTCGCTCCAATAGCTTGAGCCCCATTCGCCACTTGGCAACGCTGACGTCAACGCCAGCGATAATGATAGGCCATCGACCAATAGTGAACGACTGTTCGAGCCCCCGATCCGTTTCTTGAGATTCAACCGGAACGGTTCTACCCCAAACATCAAAAGCAGTAACGTTTTGGCCTAAATACATTTGAACATTTTTTGGCTTGGTGGCCCAAGTGATGATCCGACCATCATCGGAAGAATGTACTAAGTAGTTTTTTTCCAAAACCGAGTTGGGCAAGCTGCCTACATTGCGCAGGCCAGCTAAGGCGCCGGACATGGTTCGAAAAGGAATGTACATTTCGCGAGGATTTCCTAGGGAATCTAGTACCCCAACCTCATCGTCAACCGGGTTCGATATCCATGCAGTCGTCGCAAGTGTTCCCGTCTCGCTTGCCACCGCTAACATTCTTGCTGCAAGATCCTGTACCCTTACGTCCAACGAGTATCGGCTCATTGCAATAGGTGTTACGCTGTGCCATGGGGGCAAAGATTTTTCGGAAGACTTGTCTCCTATCCCTAAAACGGCAACCAGATCCTGCTCGGTAAATTCCTCGGTGCGGTGCAGTTGCCATCGATCGATGGATGGCACAGGAATCATTTGAACATCGGGATTATGAGACGCGATCAGGAAAGTTTCTTGTCCATATCTTCGAAGCATACTTTTGATCGCATCGAGGGTCGAAGCAAATCTTGGGTTCGACACAAAATCCGTTTCTTGATCCCAGCCAATCTGAAAGTCAACAATTCGCAAACACATTTGCCTAAGCACTGGTTCCAAAAAGCTTTGCACCAGAAC
>JBIKLJ010000151.1:0-12253 GCA_044359895.1 Pirellula sp. | reverse complement strand
AGATGAGTGTGTTTCGCAAGTTCGGTCGGATTCGAACTAATGGTTGCAATGCTACCGGTGCGTTCGATTCCCTTTTGGACGCTACGTAGATTCCCCATCTGGTAGTCGACGATTCCCACACTTACGGTCATTCGCTGGATCTTTCCGAGATACAATTGTCGCGTTTTGAAAAAACTGTCTCTGTTTGGACACGCCGTGGCTGCCCAAGTGGCAGTGAATTTTACTAGTCTTTGACAAAAGACCGGTCGGTCCGCACAAAGTTTAGCCACTTGCGAGCCTTTTGGATGTCCAAATTGTCCTTGTATTTTGTACCAAACGTTTAGATATGTTGATTTTTAGGGATTAGCAGACTTGCAGCCTCGAAATTTGAAATTTTTTTGGCCCAAGACTTGCTTCCATCGAACTAACAGTTGCTCAACAACGTCGAAAGACAGTGATGTCCCAAGATGGTTATCGAGTGACCGAACGAGTCAAACGCTGAGGCGATAGAACAGTTGTCAACGTGGCACACTGATCAGACAAGGCCAAGCGACAGACAAGGCAAGCTCAATGATTGAGCTTCGTACCCTATCGCAGAGAGACCTGGGGCGGTTGGTAGCCGCAAGGATTAACAGGTTCGACTCAGCAGCAGGGAGCAAGGCATTATGAATACAGATTACCGAATATCGCTCATCAAAGAACTTCGAGACCAACAAGTACGGTTCGCTCCGCGCGGCAAACGCCACGAACAAGCGGACCGGGCTGAAAGTCTCTTGTCGGAATTGGATCCTTCCAAAAACTACCCCTACGATTACCTGTTCTTCCGCGTGACGGATGTTCGTCCTGATGCTACCGGTTACCGGTTGATTAAGGGGGATGATGCCGTCCACGACTTAAGACTTTTTGTGGAAGACATTACCGATTCGATGAATTTGCGGGTGGAGGAAGCCAGCGAACCGGTTCATACGGTCGAAGATTTGAGCAAAATGTTCAACGTATCAACAAAGACAATTTCGCGGTGGCGAGATCAAGGCTTGGTTTCACGCCGGTTCCTTTCGGATGGCCGAAAACGAGTCGGGTTCCTGCATTCGTCGGTTGACCGATTTGTCTCACAAAACAAAAAGCGAGTACAACGCGGCGAACGATTTTCACAGATTACCGACACAGAAAAAGATGACATCATCGACCGCGCTCGACGGATCGCTGCAACTGGAGCAAATCTTTCCGAAGTGGCTCGAACTGTCGGATCGGAAGTAAACCGAAGCACGGAAACCATCCGCTACACGATTAAGAATTTTGATCGGCAGTACCCTAAGATGGCCGTATTCCCAGACCAACGCGAACTGCTATCTCAGGAGGATCGTCGCGCGATGTACCAACAACATCACCGCGGCGTGTCGACGGTCATCCTAGCAAAGAGATATGGTCGGACTCGAACCAGCATCGTCCGGTTGCTGAACGAAGAGCGGGCAGCCAGGGTCATGGAACTGGTCCTTGACTACATCCCGAACGTTGAGTTCGAAGATGAGTCGCTTACAGACCAAATTCTGGGCGAAATGCCGGTCCCGGCGGAAGCCCCTCGAAAGGTCCGCGCACCCAGCGGTTTGCCCACCTACCTCGCTTCGTTGTACGACGTGCCATTGCTAAACCGAGAACAGGAGTACCATCTTTTCCGGAAAATGAATTTTCTGAAACATACCGCTTCGAAACTTCGTTCCGAATTGGATGTTAAGGCTCCGTTGATCGCACTGATGGATCGAATTGAGAACCTCTATGAGCAATCGGTGGCAGTCAAGAACAAGATTGTTCAATCCAACTTGAGGCTGGTCGTGTCCATTGCCAAAAAACACGTCGACCCATCCGACGACTTCTTCGGATTGATCAGTGACGGTAACATGTCCCTGATCCGAGCCTGCGAGAAATTTGATTACTCCCGTGGTAATAAGTTTAGTACCTATGCTTCATGGGCGATCATGAAGAACTTCGCCCGCACCATTCCGGATGAATTCCGACATAGGGATCGTTTCCGAACCAGCTCCGAAGAAATCTTCACAGCACATCAAGATCAACGTGCCGACAATTTCACAGCCGAAATCGATCAAGCTTCGCGAACGGCTCAGATTCAAAAGATCCTGCATACGTTGGACCAACGTGAGCAGCAGATCATCGTGCGACGATTCGGTCTTGACCATCGATTCGAACCATTGACTTTGAAAGAGGTTGGAGAAGAACTTGGGGTGACCAAAGAACGTATCCGCCAATTGGAAACAAGGGCGTTGGACAAGTTACGGCTTGCCGCAGCGAAAGCACACATTGACATCCCCGAATAATGCACCCTTGGCGAAGCCTTTCTAGTCTGTCCTACCACTGACGCTTTTTACTTAGCCGGAATCTCTGCGTTCAAAACGCTTCCGGCAGTTGGCTCGTGATCGGTGGGCGATCTTGGGCACCGCCGCTCGATGGCACGAGATGGCGGTTGCAACGCGGTTTGCTCTTCCAGGATGTTACTCGGATTTCGGTCTTGGGACTCGCGATCCCCTTCCACCGCCGCTTTTGCTGGTCCGTTTTCGCTGCTTGCCACCCACCATCCGTTCGTCTGGAACATCATCCTCAATCGATTCCCCAACTCGATCTCGCATTCGCAGAATTTTATCACGGAGGGCGGCGGCTCTCTCAAACTCCAGCCCCTCGGCAGCTGCCAACATTTCCTCCTCGAGAGATTTGAGATATTCTTGCGTAACCTTTTCGGATTTCCCGTCGCGGCGGACTACGTCTCTCGCACGCTTTCGATTCTCGGCGGCTTGGTGGATGCTCGCGGTCACTGATTTACGCACCGTCTCGGGCGTAATTCCATGTTCAAGATTGTAGGCCTCCTGAATTTTACGTCGTCGGTGAGTCTCTTCAATGGCGGTCTGCATGGAGTTGGTAATCTTGTCAGCATACAAGATCACTTTGGAATTGGAATTACGAGCGGCGCGACCAATCGTTTGAATTAACGAGGTTTCGCTCCTTAAGAAACCCTCTTTATCCGCATCGAGTATTGCAACCAGGGAAACTTCGGGTAAGTCTAGTCCTTCGCGCAGCAGGTTAACACCGACCAATACGTCACAGCGACCTTCACGCAATTCGCGCAGCAGGTCTACACGTTCGAAGGCATCGAGCTCACTGTGAAGCCAGCGGCATTTTAAATCATTCTCGGTGAAGAAATTGGCTAAATCTTCGGCTAAACGCTTTGTCAACGCGGTGACAAGAGTTCTGTCACCCATGGCAATACGCTGTCGGATTTCGTTCAGGAGATGCATGACTTGGCCTCGCGCTGGAATCACTTCGACAACAGGATCAAGCAACCCGGTCGGACGAATGATTTGTTCGACGACTTCTCCCTCGGTCTTTTCCATCTCATAGTGATTCGGTGTGGCGGAAACAAAGATAACTTGATTGATTTTTTGCTCCCATTCTTCGAATTTCAACGGACGATTGTCCAATGCACATGGCAACCGAAATCCATGTTCGACCAAAGTTGTCTTTCTGCTTCGGTCGCCCGCGTACATGGCGCGAACTTGGGGAATCGTTACGTGAGATTCATCCACCAATAAAAGAAAGTCTTTGTCGAAAAAATCGTAAAGCGTATCAGGGGCGGAGCCGGGCTCTTTTCCAGACAAGGGACGCGAGTAGTTTTCGATACCGGGGCAGTGCCCAACTTGCTGAAGCATTTCAAGATCAAAACGAGTTCTCGCGCTGAGACGCTGCGCTTCAAGCAGTTTTCCTTCGCTCTTGAACTTCTCGAGTTGCGATTCTAGTTCTTGTTTGATGACTTTGAGGGCCTTCGCGATCTTGTCCTCGGACGTAACAAAGTGCTTGGCGGGATAAATGTATACCTCGTTGAGTCTCGATACGACTTCACCGCTAACGGGATTGATTATGGAGATCTGTTCGATTTCGTCTCCCCAAGACTCGATTCGATATGCAAATTCCTCGTAGGATGGCCATAGTTCCATGGTATCGCCACGTATGCGGAATTTGGATCTTTCGAAAGCGATGTCATTGCGTTCATATTGAATGTCGATCAATCGTAAAATCATCTCCTCGCGGTTCACCGTTTCGCCAACACGAATGGGAACCACCATTCGCTTGTATTCCTCTGGCGAACCCAAGCCGTAAATGCAAGAAACGCTTGCGACGATAATGCAATCCGGACGGCTTACAAGCGAACTGGTCGACGCCAAGCGCAGCCGGTCTATCTCTTCGTTGATCGATGCGTCTTTCTCGATGTAGATGTCCCGCTGAGGAATGTAGGCTTCGGGTTGGTAATAGTCGTAGTAACTTACGAAGTAATGCACTGCGTTTCTAGGAAAGAACTCCTTGAACTCGGCGTAAAGCTGTGCAGCCAATGTTTTGTTGTGGCTTAAAATCAACGTTGGCTTCTGGACCGCTTGAATGACGTTTGCCATGGTAAACGTCTTGCCAGATCCCGTGACCCCCATCAGGACTTGATGCTTCTTGCCGCTTTGCAACCCTCGCACCAATTCCGCGATGGCTTGAGGTTGGTCTCCAGCTGGCTTAAATGGGCTGTCCAAATCAAAGGCTAGAATCCGATCCATATTCATTGATGTCAATTGCTATCTTGATGTTCCTTCACGAGCCCCCTCGGGCAAGTCCTCGGTTCGATTATACCGTATGCTCAAGTTGGGCGACTTACCATCTTCTGCTCTTTTGGGGACACTGCTCTTTTGGCCTGTGATTGGTTAGTCCCCACATTGCACACATTGCATCATGAAGCCGTTAGAGCGGACTTTCGCGAAGTGGCAGCGCGAATTCGATGACCAGCATGGTAACAATGGCGATGATCGCAACCGTTCCTATCAGCGCCGCTAAATTCGCTAAAAAATGGAATTGTTGGTCGCGCGCTCTGGCTTGAGGTGTCCATTCCAATTCACCTTCTTGCTGGAGCGTCTTCGCAAAAACGCTCTTCACGAAGGCTTGCTGACTAGGATTGCTTCCTGTGGCGCCAAAATAACATCCACCAAATAGAAACTGTTCGTATGCCAAATGGGGTGCGGTCCTTGGATCGAATCCAAATCCTGCAGAAAGCACAGCGCGAAGGTTCTCCGCGAAGGTACCACGGACACGGCATAGCATCGAAAACAACCGAGAATTATGCTTCTTCTTCAAAGCGTTTTCTTCTTGGAACAACATGTAGATCCAATCTTCAAACGTTGCAGTCGCATGAACTGCGATAGCATCCAATCGCGCTGCCTCAGGACTCACCCAAAGATCAGCTCCCTTTCCAAAACGATTCTCGCTTAACTTCTGAGGCGGTAGCCGTTTGATCAGTTCGATGAACCCTTCTTCGGTTTCCATGCCAGTAACGAGAGCCGTGTTCGGACAGCGAACGAGGAACTCCTCTCGTAAAACAGCAATATCCTTTTGAATCGCAATTTGAAGTTGCGATGACGACGATTCAATCAAATCGAAGGGTAGAGTTGTTACGATTCCGTTGATGGGGCAAACAGGGAGTCGGGCCTTTTTGACAAGGTGACAAACGTGGCGTAATCGGTCCTCCGAGTCGTAAATGTCTTGGGATCCAAGTACCTTGGAAACGCTGTCCACTTTCAAAAGTTCGCTTAGATCCTGCCCTTCGTTGAGAAGCATGGTTCCGCCGGGCTGAAATGGATCGGCGGATGGTCCAGGTTCGGTGGCCTGCATCGTGTTGAACTGCTGCAGGGATGCCAGATGCGATGCATCGATTGTCCCGCTGGTTTCCCGTTCAAGATGTTCTCCTTGGAATGCAGAACTTGTTTTCGCGGGCATGCTATGAGATGCCATTGATAAACGGGAGATACAATTGCAGCCCGTTAAGAATAAGAAGATGCCTCGCTCGCTAGCGTAGAAGGAAAGCGGGGCCGGTCCATTGGAGGGCACTTCAACGTCAAACGCGATACCCATCATGCTCGACAAGGATTTGACTTCGCGAGGATGACTTGTTCCCAGTACCAAAAACAGAGGGGTATCAGAAATAGAAATTCCCTTATCGAAGGCCATTTCTAGCCCGTCATTCCAAATCCTGTCTAGTTCTGGAAAACGCGACTTTTCTTCCTTCAAGTACAACTTGACAAAGAAGTAAACGAAGATGGCGATCGCGGTGATCATGGGAGGTGGCACAATACACCAAATCAACCATTCCTTCAGGCCCCAAGATACGTTGATTGGATCCATGCGATGCTTCACGTACGCGGCCGCCCAAATCATCAGCATCAGAGTCAGCGCTACCATGGCCCATTTGGTGGGAATGGTCCATCTCGAGATTGCTCGAACGCCAGGCAAGCACTGTACGAACCAAGTGAAAAGTTGACGCATTGGCGTTGTGATCGCGTCAATAATCGTTTGCAGAAAACTGATCATGTACTTTTACTTTCGATTCCTAGTCTACAGTTGCGGACTCTACAGTTGCGGACCGCGAAGGATGATATAGCATGAAATCGCAAGTGCTACTAGCAACGCACTTAGCATTCCATACAGGAGCAGCATCGATTTACCGTTGAGTGGTTTAGCAGTGTCGCCCACTTGGATTGCCCCAGGAATCTCGGGGCGTCCTTGACGCAAATGAAGAGTCCGAACCACTTCGCGACACCAAGCCTCGATCGAGTCAGGGATGCGCAATCTTGTAGACATTTGCCGAGCGTACGCGACGTCGCTGTTTGCATAGAAGCCCCGAAATCCGAGCACGACCGCGAGATAGTACACCTCCAGGGCATTCTTGCTGGGTAAACTTCCGGCTTCGACCGCCTTTTTAAAAAA
Source organism: Pirellula sp. (assembly GCA_044359895.1). Classification (GTDB taxonomy): domain Bacteria; phylum Planctomycetota; class Planctomycetia; order Pirellulales; family Pirellulaceae; genus JBKCUI01. Next base: position 5,476 of record JBIKLJ010000151.1, on the reverse strand, counting down.
ATCTTCGTGTGCATCGCGACTGCCGAAGAATTTTTTTTCGAGGCAATTGTCTTTCCACCAACCACTTTCTTGCCATGGGATTTCGATCAGTTTGGAATCGATCCAACCGCATATCGCGTACTTCGATAGCTTCCATTCTTCGGTCATCCCGAGCTTGCCTTCAGCTTCTTCAATTTTACGTATTAGAATTGCCCGTTCATCCGCAGTAATGATGCTTTCGCGGTTCTCGATCCGCGATTCGAGGCGCAGGGCTGCTTGAAAGATGGGATCGACCGCTTTGGCAAACTCGGGCTGCATAATAAAGTGCTATCGCTCTAGATTCGTTTCTTCACCGCAAAAATTGCAAACTCCAACCCGTAAGCTTGGCCACCTACCGTTACATGGAGCCTACGGTTCCCCTCCAAGGAATCTAGATTGGAAATTTGTTCCGTTCGGACTCGCATGGCCATGGACTGGGAAAGTTGTACTTGTTTCCATGGTTCGTCATCCAGCCGAATCTGAAAAAACGCCCATTTGCCTCGGTTAGAAAGACCGCGAGGCAGTTGTTGGACGCTGCGTAGCTTCAAGCCAGGCTGTCTTTGCGTCATGTACTGTTCGACTTTGTCGGAGGCGCCAAGCTTCCAGTCGATGGAACCCTTGAGCAATTGAATGCACTCTTCAACGCCTACGTTGATCGGGTTCACACCGAAGTACCATTCCCATTCTGCACCAAACCATTCTGGTTCCAATGCAACGTGCATGCCCCGTCCGGCGCCAATAAAGTTACGCTGAATGCATTCGTCTTCTTTGACAGAATTGATCAGTTTGCGGATCAAGTCGGATGCCCAGCGGAAGATATTCGCTAGGTCGTCATGATCGTACCGCGGCACTTCTTCGATGGCGCTCGTCGGCGAGAAAATAGAACATCGACCTACCATCTTGCACAGAGCTGTGTAAGCCACCAAGGGGTGGACTGATGCGAAGGCAAGGCACGATAGCTCACCGTAGGACTCGTTGAGGACATGCATCAGCAGGATTTTTTCTAAATCGCCATGCACTTGGGTCGACAGGGTGATCCCTTTGTCCTGAATCACGGTGCTCATGGTCTTGATGCGGCTTCCCATGAAGTTGCGAAGCTCACGAAGCAATGCGTCCAGTTCGCTCCAAGACTTGGTGGTCAGCGAGGGCGGGAAGTAACTTGGATCGACTCGGAATTTCGCTCCTTCGGCACCTGTTGGAAGAAGTTTAAGAATGGGAACAATGTCGAAGCCGGATAGGTCGTCTGTTGAAAACAAGATCCGCGAATTGATTTGCTTGAGTCTGATTTCCTGCCGATTGCCACCCGTGCTCTCATCGTCTGTTTCTCGCAAGATCGAAGCGTAACGTGCTTTGGAATCGTTGACGTCACGCGCGACATTGACGCGTCCTTCGGAAGCGTTCGGAACCGCCAGGAAAACGGTGATGGGCTTGGTTCCAGAAACACTTGCCAATCGTGCGTTCAAGTCGATTGCCTGAATATGATTAGGTTCATTGACAACCATGGTCCCATCGCGAAGTCGTGCGTTCAGTCCAATCAGCTCCAGAATCCCATTTCCGATTGCGTCTGGAGAAATCGCAAGACTAAAGACCCCGTATCCGTACGGATGGTCCATGCGAGAGTGGTGGCCAGCTACATCCGACCAGTATCGATCCGATGCTTGGAAATGATGTGGGCGGAGGAACATTCCTTCCGACCAATGCACCGATGGATTTTGCATCGTTGAAACTGCACCCAATTAGAAATACGACATCCCGTTCGCAGGAATTCCGAAGCAAGCGAGATAAGATCACGGACTTATATCATAGCAGGGCACAATCTGGTTACAATGCTATCGAATTCTTGCATTAAACCTTGCTTTTTTGGAAATGACGGCATGACGACAAACCCAGTCAGCAAAAAGAGTAATCGTTCCTGGACAGCACGGCCCGAAGAGCCACGGAATCGAATCGGTGCGATGGTCTTCCTCGGGCTCTCCGTATTGGTGCTTACGTCAGTCTTCGTTTGGTACTATTTGCTTCGTCCTGGTTCGCCAAGATCTTATGTTGCGACTTTGTCGATCGAGGACTACGGAATCGATATTCCGAAGATTCGACTTGGGAAATGGGATGCCAACGCGATGGCGAAAGTGGATGGGATCTTTCCTTGGAAAGAGATCGCCGGCCTTGCTAATCCTCAAAATCAGCGGGACATCGAGCGGTTCATTTCCGACTACCAAGGATTCCCTGATCTCAAACCAACCCAAGACACCGCGGTCGTTCAAATGCGATGCCATGCGGCTGTCACCGAACAAGGTGACCAGGGCTGGAGCTGCGGTCTCTACATCAATGACGATCCACTCAATAATAAGCCGTATCCGTTTCAGGAATTCCTAGAACAAATCAAGTCGATTCCCGCAAAGAACATTATCATTTTCGCTGAGATTGCAGACTTGCAATACGAGCCGCATTTGGGCTGGGTGGTGAATCCCATAGAACGCTACATCCGCAAAGCATGCAAGGAGGCGGATTGGAAAGGCATGCAAGCGGGGAAACAGGTCTGGATTGTTTGTAGCCAAGCGGATTTCCAGTCCCCGTTTTACTCAGTAAAGCGTTCGAAAACATTGTTTCAAGAAGCTTGTGAGCAGTCGATTCAAAGCGAGGCTGCCCGAGAAGATAGAGGCACCAGTCTTTCCTTAGGCCGCTACTTTGAACTGGTATACCGTTACTGTCATACCGCGTCGGCAGGATTGCAAACCCCCCGATTGATCTTGGCAAGTCAAAGTGATGATGAACTGCCGTCGGCCAAGGATGTTTTCTTACTTGCCTACCAAAATCGCATGCCTATAACCAAGTCGAACAGTGAATCCAAAGACAAAAACAAAGGCAAGGCAGGTCCTGACGCTTCTAGCGATAGTCCACCCAACGAGGCTCCCCCCAAAGAGGACTCCGCTAAGAATGCGGATTACTCACGCAAAAAAAGGTCGGTCCCAGTGTCCTTTCGGCAAAGCGATGCAAGTCCCCAATCGCCAGAGCAAGCGGATGGAATAGCAAAGCCCGGTCAAGGCTCCGCAACAACAAAGCCCGTCGAACAGGATCCATGGTTGCGAATCTGGCAACTTCGTGATGAGATTGAGAGTCGAGGAGCTAAAAATCAAAGTGGTGAAAGTCAAGGCAACAATGAGGGGGACAAATCTGAGGGCACTCGTTGGTCCCCGCGTGACTTTGCTCCGCTTGCTTGGCGAAAGCTTCAAGCGGATCTTGCTTTGGCATCGATTTGGGCACCACCGATCGGGAAAGAAGATCCGTCTGCGAACAAGAGCATCGTTGATCAAATTAAAGCCTTGGAGCTGCTTTCGAAAGCGCTAGAAACAGGGAACGTTGCGACCATCGACAGGGATAGTCAAGGACTTCATTGGGATGTGCTCAAGGCTTGGAAAGAGTTTCGAAGCGATGATAAAAACCATCGACAAAAGTGGCAGAACGATACGACGAGCATCGTCGATTCGTCGACTGGCTTGGTTGGTGGGGAAGTTGATGTTTGGAAAAGGCAACGTTCAGAATATCGTAGATACGTCGACTGTTTGTCGGACTTGAGCCTATGGATGGATCTCTCTGCGAATCTTTCCTCCGCGAAAATCGACAATTCCAAGATTCAAGACAAGTGCAATGAACTTTTGGAATCACTTTTGTCACAAAAGCAACATTTGCCCAGCGATGCATCTCAATCGGCACTGGAAAGGTCGACCAGCCTGCGCCTTGATGAAGCAATTGCCCTGAAGACATCGCTTCAGGAATTGCTTTCGGATGCTATTCGCAGCAATAAGCTGGATGGCAACAAGGGGGAATTAACGTGGATCCAAGAACGCCAGTACCAAGTCTTGCTTTCGAGCCCGCTTCTGACCTACCAACAGCGCGTGCAGCTTGTTCGAACGTTGAAGGATCGAAAAGTCAAAACGGTCGTTCCGGAAACCAATCAAGAATTCAAGACGATACAGCGTCCAAACACGATTGTTCAGGTGGAAGCCCTCGGTCGCCGGTGCGAACAGCTTCAAGAAGCTTGGAAGTTACTTTCCGAGCAACCGTTTACCAAGATAGATTCCAATGATTTGGATAAGTGGTTGGAATGGGGCGTGGAATATCGCAACGGAGTCGCAGATCTCTTTTCGTCAAGCTTGTCATCCGCAACGGAAGATTTGGCGAAGGATCCAGCGGTTTGGCATTATCAAAGCCTTGTCGAGCCAAAGTTCGCAACGAAACTAAGTTCGGATAAGTTGTCCCTCGCCAAGTCCTATGCAGGGATCGTGGTCTCCCCCATTTCTGGTAAAACCATTCGGCTCGTGCGAAATACGGAGCTCCTCAACTTCGAAGATGGAAAGAGCAGCCTGCCCGTTGGCGTTACGGTCAAGCATTTTGACGGTACGGAAGTTCCTCATTGCAAATTAACATGGACGACCGGACCCGATTTGAAGGAACTCAAGGTTACTTACAACGCGAAATCGATTCCACAGAGGCAATCGTTTTCGACTCAGCCCAAAAACATGCTGATTGAGCTCCAGTGTTCTTTGCCAGACAACATGACTCCATCTAGTGGCAGTTTCATCAAAATCATCGCCGGGGAATCAAACAACGAAAATGCTTTCGCCAGTTTGACGGTCCCTGTGTTCAGAAATGCCGACAAAATCGATTTGATAGCTCGTCGCACGAGTACCGGCGAACAACTGAAACTGAAAATGAAAAAGGAAGACTCGAACGGACCGGAATCTTTCGTAGAACTTGAGAGCCCTGCCATTCAGGGGGCAAAGAGCCAGTTTTCATTTGCGTTGAGCAACAATCAATCCAAGCCTCGAAGTGCCGAGGTCAAAGTGTTTGCGATCCCGTCCCTGAACACATTGCTCACACCCGAGCCGAGCAACCTCATTTCTAAATTTTGGGTCGACTTGCCGGCGATGCAAGAATCGCAACTAAAGCTCAAATTGTTGGCCCCTGAACAGCTACTCAATCAACTTGATAAGGATGACGCCCTCCAGGCGATGCTTCTGTTCGAGATCACTGAATACGAGTACGAAGTGCCAGACCCGGAAAGAAAAAGAGAACCTAAGAAGTTGGAAAAAGCCCCGTGGAGACATTGGGCACGATTCAAACCAACAAAACCTGGTGAACCAACACTACGAACTAACGCGTCAAAGCTCGAGTCGGAAAACAGATGGAAAATCGATTTCACGGCAATGCCGCAGCTCTGGGCATCTTATGATTTGAAGGATCTCAAAATCGACGTTCAACAACAGATTCTTAAAGGGAAAGACGTCGTCACGAAGCCGACAACCCCTCTCGTTCTGAATTCTGTTACTCCAAACCGTCAATTTCCCACCCCAGTTATCGAACAGGAAACTCAACGCTTCCTGATGAATATCGGCGGTTATCCAAGAGCAATGGTATTGAACGCCACACCGGGCTCCCAGAAATTGGAAGCTTGGTTCGA
>JBIKLJ010000150.1:0-12296 GCA_044359895.1 Pirellula sp. | reverse complement strand
GGGATCAACGAATCCAAACGCATTCGCTTTTTCTTATCGCCTTCGATGATCTGAACGTCCTGAGTTGGGTGAGAGCCGGTTAAGGAGTCACGGGCCTGCGCGAGATTTCCAAGGGTTGCAGACAGGCCCCAGGTACGAAGCCGTGGATTGAATTTCCGAAGTCTTGCAAGAGCCAGTTCAACTTGTACGCCTCGCTTGCTGCCGAGCAGTTCATGCCATTCATCCACGATCACCGACTCTAGACCTGTCAACTGAGGTATCAATGATTCGTGCGTCAGCAGCAGGCTGAGGCTTTCCGGAGTGGTAATCAAAGCGGTTGGCAATCTTTTGAGCTGCTTTGCCTTCAGGCTTTGGCTTGAGTCGCCGGTCCGGGACTCCAAACGCCAAGGCAAGCCCATTCCTTCTAGGGGCGAACGCAGAGCGTTCTCCGTGTCGGCTGCGAGAGCTCGAAGCGGTGTGATCCAGAGAACGCGCAAGGCAGGTGCCGACTTGGAATTCCAATCGCTTTGGTTTGGATTTTCCTTCAGCCATTGCAGGATGGGACCTAGCCATACGGCCAGGGTCTTTCCAGAGCCGGTCGCCGAGTGGACTAAGCCGCTGCAACCCATCGCGTACGCTTTCCATGTATCCCGTTGAAAACGAAAAGGCTTTTGTCCTTTGGACGCGAAGTAGTCCAAAGCGATCTGCAAAGGAGTGCGTTTTTGTCGGTTCACATCGAGCATGGTTTAAGTTGGTAGCAGTTCCATCAATTCAGCAAGCGTATTGGCATCTTCTGGTTTTTTGTCTTGCCTCCAGCGGACAATGCGAGGAAATCGAGTAGCAACCCCGCTTTTGTGACGTGGGCTACGTTGCAATCCCTCGAACGCAATCTCCATGACCAGAGCCGGAAGAACACTTCGGACCGGGCCAAAGGTTTCTTTGGTATTCTGACGGACGAAACGATCGACCAATTGGATTTCAGAATCATTGAGTCCACTGTAGGCCTTTGCAAAGGGGACTAACGTATCCCCTTGCCACAACGCGAATGTGTAGTCGGTGTAGAGCCCTGATCTTTTTCCGTGGCCCTTTTGAGCATAGATGAGAACCGCGTCGATCGTGTATGGTAATACTTTCCACTTCCACCAAGCACCACGAACGCGTCCCACTTCGTAGACCGCGTCTAAACGCTTGAGCATCAGCCCTTCCGCATTCTTGTCTCGACTTTGAGCTCGAATCGAGGCCCAAGCCTCCCAATCATTACCTTCCAGAAGTTCGGTGGCAACGATTCCGGGATGCGTCACGTTGGAAAGTAGCCGATCCATTCTTCGACGTCGTTCGCTAAACGGAAGCGAGCGGATATCCAATCCATTTTCCTCAAGCATGTCAAAGACTTGAAAGACGACGGGCACTTCGAGCAGAATTTTCTTGCTTGGAGTCTTTCGAGCAATTCGCTTTTGAAGCTCAGCAAAAGGCAAAATTTGATTCTCGCCGTACGAAGCTAAGATCTCTCCGTCCAGAACGGTTCCATCGGGTAGGGACCGAGCTGCGGACTCAATCTCTGGCCATCGATTCTCCATAAGATCTTCGCCGCGCGACCATACAAACACTTGTTCACAACGACGAATCAATTGCCCGCGAATGCCGTCCCATTTCCATTCAGCAGCAAAGTCTTTCGCTTCCCCTAAGCTCTTTGGTCCATTCTCAGGTGGCACTGCATGAGCCAAACAAAACGGGTAGGGCTGGCTGACTGCAGCGTCGTTCACTTCCTTAGAAACCAGCTTGGCAAAGAAATTGGAGCTCGGTTTCCAGGTACCCATCAATCGATGGGAGATTACGTCGGAAGAGAGCCCCGCAACCTCTGCGATCGCACGCGTGACCAAGGACTTGCTGACTCCAACACGGAAAGCGCCGGTGATCAACTTCAAAATTACCAACCGCATGGGTGTGGGCGATTGTTGCCAAATCGTAACCACAGCCTGCCTTTGTTCCGATTCGCTTTTATCCCGTAAAGGCAAAAGGCGATTTTCAACCCACTCCGCAAGGGAGACATCTTCGGTCAGCACACCGGGCGGCACGATCAACGTAATCGTCTCAGCCAAGTCACCGACTGAGTGATACGATTCCTCGAACAGCCAAAGGGGAATCTTTGCTTCCTCTGCCGCCCACGCTCGAAGCAGTTTCGTGGGTACCAATTGCCTAATCTTGTACCCACATAAAAAGTACAGAGCCCAGGCAGCATCCGCTTGGCCAACCGATCGAAAGTAATCGACCAGAGCGCCGAGTTTTTCGTTGGTCTTGGTTGTTGCATCCATGGATGCATAAAGCGCTGCAAAACGGATCATGGCAGTTCTGCTTTTGGAGCTATCAGTCCAGTATCGTGATCATGATCTTCGCGATCTTCGTCCCCTTCGCTTCGACTTCGGCTGTTCAACACTTTGGCGTTTCGGCCATTTTCTTGAAGATATCTTGCAACGGTAGCAGAAAATCCATGAGTCACCCAAACCTCTTCTGGATCGCACGCTTCAATAGCAGTCAGCAACGATGGCCAATCCACATGATCGCTCATGACAAAACCGCGATCCACGGACCGACGGCGACGTGCACCTCGTACGGCCATCCATCCGCTTGCCATCGCGGTACTGCATCGTCCAAACTTTTTCGTCCAAGGAGTGCCGTGAGCGCTTGGCACAGCGATAACCATCGCTCCCCGCCAATCTTGTTTTCCAGAAACGGCACCCACGTAAGCGGTATCTGGCAGCGCGACTCCGGTCTGCCGATAGGCTTCGTTCCCCTTTTCAACAGCTCCATGGCAGAAAATCTTACCGATAGAAGGATCGAGCCCCGCTAACAGGCGTTGGCTTTTTCCTACGGCATAACCAAATAGCAAACAACACTTTCCATCGTCACGGCTTTCGCGCCACCATTGATTGATAGAATCGACCAGGGTCTGCTGGTTTTGCCAACGATAGATAGGGAGCCCGAATGTGGACTCGGTCACCATGAGATGGCAGGGAACAGGCTCCCACGCTTCGCAGGTTGGGTCGTTTCCGAGCTTATAATCACCGGTGATCAAGACGATCTTGCCTTGATGCTCGAGACGAACCTGTGCTGATCCTAAGATATGGCCCGCAGGATGAAAACTGATACGCACACCTCCCACCGTGACTCTTTCACCATATGGAAGAAAGTGGAATTCTGCATCGGGGCTCATCCGCATCCTCAGCAGGCGCTCGCTTGGCTGTGCAGCGAGGTAATGCTTGCAACCCCATCGAGCGTGATCCGAATGCGCGTGCGTCACTACTGCTCGATTTACGGGTTGAGCAGGGTCAATGTAAAAATCGCCAGGTTCGCAGTACAACCCAAGGGTTGTTGATTGCAAGAAAGAATGCATTCAGGAGGTTTTGGTTGAAAAAATGGTGCATCAAATAAAAAGACACATCATTTTACCGACGTGGGAACTGGCTTAACTACCAGCCTGTCGAATTTGATTAACCAGCCTTACACCGCGACGCAATAGAAGGCTACCGATGGTTTCCGACTCGCTTTGCAGTTGGACGACGGAAGTCATACCTACTTTGATAGGGCGGGTCAATGATTTCAGGGAATCGGCATCGATCTCAACGATAACGTCAAAAAAGTTTTCGGTTGCAACCATATCGGATGAAACAGCAATGTCTCCTCCGCCGGAGTGGGTCAACGCAGCTTCTTCAATTTTCTTGGTGCCCGCAATATCGCCGCTGATAATTCGTCCCTTCAACGATTCTCTTGTATTTCCCACCAAGGTAACACCCACGGGTTTGTCTCGTACCGACTCAATGCTAGACCATTGATCCGCAGTTAACATCAAACGCACAATCCAAGGGCCTCGGCAAATGGAACCTAGCGATTCTCCCTGCCTGACAAACTTGCCGGTTTTGGGACTCTCCGGTGCTGGAATGAACTCACCGGATTTGGCGGCTGCTAAATCTAAATGCCCAATCTGCGACTCGATATGTTCGAGCTGCTTTCTAGCGTTCTCCAATTGTATCTGCGTTTGCTCGGATTGCTTACCGGGTACGTTCAGCTGAGATTGCAGTTGGATATTGAGCTGCTGGACAAGTGATTGTACGTCGCTTCTTTGAGTTTCCAGTTCTAAGTTTTCGAGACGGTAGAGAATCTGATTTGCGACAACAGCTTCCGTGTTTTTCGCTTTAGCACTAACAAGGAAACCGCTGACGGATGCTCGTACCGACTGTTCTTCTTGCCGATGAATAATTCCCAGCGATTGAACATGCCCAGGAATTGGGATTGCGAAGATCCCTATCACGATCGCTGCGGTCAAACCACCCGCAACACTGATAGCCCGAAATCGAACAGCCTCTAGTTCCTTAGAGCTTACAACATAGGAAGTCCACTTTCGTATCAAGCGAATGACTGGCAATCCTGAGACGAAAAATGCGATAACAGGGCCCACGATGGGAACCGAAAGAGTCAACAGGGTTGCTATCCCGATTGCCACGGTAGTGGAATATGCCATACAGGCTAATCCAAATGCGGTCATTACAACGTGAATCGGACCACTCGTGGTTGATACCTTAGGTGTTAAACCATACAGAACCCATTTAACAAACCCATTTGCGGCCGCTTTTGCATCGCGATGCAAGTTTGGAATGTTCACCAAATCGCACAGGATAAAGTAGCCGTCGTATCGCATCAGGGGATTGGCGTTGAAGCCAATCGTGACGACGGTCGATAGCACGATCGCATACTGAGCAGCCGAATGCAGTTGACCTGTATCCGTACACAACCAAACAACCACAGCGACCATCGCCAACATGGATTCAAAGTACATTCCCGCCAACGCAACTGTCATTCGATGCCATCGATTTGGAAAACTCCAGGAAGACGAGGCGTCGACGTACGCGCAGGGCGTTCCCATCATGATCATGGCCCCCATTTCTGGAACGGTCCCGCCAAACCGCTTGCAAGCATAAGCGTGGCCTAGTTCATGAAATGTTTTTAACCCAACCAAAAGTATCCAGAGCATTGGCACATTGCTAAGAGTCAACATAGTACCCAGCGGATTGACGAACTCGCGCCAGTTGACGAGAAGCACCACGGAACAAGTGATGGCACATGCAAGCCAAATCCAAAACGCCGTCATCGTGAAAAGCGGCGCGGCAATATGCTTGGTTGTCCCCAGCCACTTATCTGGCTTGGCAAGTGGTACCTTCATGAACAGAAGCTTCATGAACTTACCCTTCTTTTGAGCATCTAAACGCTGCTTGTACCGATTATACAAGGCACTTCCATCCGCGAGCGGTAGCGTCAGCAGGCCCATTTGGTGCAAGTGAACAACGAATCGATAAAAATCATCGGTTTGTTCCGGGGTAATGCGTTTCTGCTTGATCAACAGCTCGACCGATTCTTTGAGCGTCCGAGTCTGATCAACAGAAATGAACAGTTGGTAGTCCTGCGCGGAGAAACGGTGCGTCTGTGCCGTTATGGGATCCCGCACCACGTACGTAGGCTTTCCGGAAAACACATGTCGAGAAAGATCCAAATTGGGCCGGACGCTTGCTCGAACATCTCCGAGTTTAGCACCTAGATCACTAGGTGCTGCTTGAGGTTCCGCCATTGTCTTAAATCTTCCACAGCTTGAGGCGAACTTGATCGATCACACGGTGAAGCCATACCCAGTAGATAGGATGGCGTCCCACATCAATGCGAGTCGTTCCTTGCATTCCGCTGCGTAACCAATCGGGAGCTTCCCCTCCGACGACAGCTTCGGACAGAAATACATTCTTACCATCGCGTACTTCCGCATGGGTTCGCAAGTGATTGACTTCAACATTCAAAGGAACAAGCGGTCGTGCTACGGTCGCAAATGTCCCCTTCTGACCAACATCGATCAACGAGGTAGCGAACTCAGGTGAGTCAATAACGATTTTCCATTTGTCAGCCGCAGCGAACCGAAACAGCGATTCACCCATGGGAACACTCTCGCCGATCCGTTTATCCAAATCGCCAGAAAGTATCGTACCCTTGCAGGGAGCTCGAACTTCGGAAAGCTCCAAATTGCGTTCAATCTTCTGCGCGAGGCTCTTCGCGGCGTCTGCTTTCGCTTTTCCAATTGCAAGCTTCTGAAGGTCACCTTCCGAAGCACCTTGAATCGACTCAATGTTGGCAGCATGGTAGTCAGCTTTTGCCTTGTTCAAATCCAGCTTCAGTTGATGTGTATCCAAACGTGCAAGCACTTGACCTTCTTCAACGCTATCACCTGGCCTAACAAGAGTTGCCTCAATCACCCCTTCAAACGGAGCGGAGATTTCGCGTTCGTCAGCCGGAGCGATCGTGCATGGCAACGTCAGCATGTACGTTTGCTTACCAACAAGGATGAGACAAAGGCAGGCCAAAGCCACGCCAATAGCGATCCGCCGCGTCCAGGTGTCTTGCGATAACTGATTGATAATCCACTCGATGACAGCCGACTTCGCGTGGTCTGCGAGATTGCGATCAGCTCGGTCGAGCAACAGCGCGCCAGGAATCAGGGGAGTCGCTAGTTCTCGAACTTTTTCAAGCTGTTCTAGTGTAAAGCTCTGACCTGGCGTATGTCGCAAGCTTAAAATCGCAACAATCTTTTCTTCGACTTGCAATGGGATTGATGCGACCGATGCGCCCGCTGAATCGCCGTGCCATTGCTTGTGCAGAATGTGTCCAGTCGATATTCCCTCCGGTCCACTCTTGGCCAACTGAATGGAACATATGTCTGCTGCATCAACGCATTCCTCCATGACCTGCTGCAGTTGCTGCGTCCCAAGCGAGCTCGGATCCACTTGGCTAGTACCCGACATGCTTAACAACTTGACACGATTTTTACGTACGATTCCAAAACTGACCGATTCACAACCCAGTTTTGCTTTTAGATTGTTAGCAACCGCAAACGCAAATTCGGTGAGCGAGGCGTAACCCGCGGCACGCGATGCTGCTGCCGTATCGGCAGCTTTTGCCGATGCTGTTTTTTGCGGAACTGCTCCGATATCGACGGCCATCGTTCCAGCATTGGCGACAATGGCTTGCAATTCTTGCAATTGAGCCATGTAAGAACTTCTATCTTGACTAGCGACTACAACACAAAGTGAACCGATTGTTCCTTCGGTACCAACCGCCAAGGGACAGCTTAAAACCGCATAAATACGTTCCGAACCGGCTTCTGCAATTGCTCTCGCACTAGCTAAGTTTCGATATCGTGTGTCAAGAAGTAAGCCATTACAACGCTTCGACCAAGCGTTTGCTGCATCATCGGAAACAGCATGCGTTAATTGTTGATTACCAACACTGGATTCAATCGCCAAAACAGCATAGGGGGAATTAAAATGCTCACCCAAGATCTTAATGACTTGGCTAAAAAATCCCTGCCGATTGTCGCTGCCGGTAAATGCCTTCCAAATAGATTCACTGGTTTTTTTTGAAAGCGATTCTGGCGTGTCTACTTTCGGTTCGGGGGACTGCTGGAGCTGAGCGTCCTGTGTTGCATTAAGGCGTGTCTGAATAGAAGTCGACATGGTTTAGCGCAAAAGATCTTTAAGAGAAATATCTTGCAAGAATCGGAGGCCTACCTCGAAAGCGTCTTCTTGTACCATTCGACACCGCATGCATCGTGCGAGTAGTGGCCCCACGCTTTCCAACTGGTCATGAAAAGTGATATGGTAAATGTCCCCCGGCAAAATCGCCCGCGATGCCAAAACCATACAACCACCGTTCGAGATGTCAGCCGTGACAGCCTCGACGGAAAAAGTATGACGCTGGCTCGGGTTGCAAGGGCGAAACATCAGCTTGGATCGAATTTCGATTCGCTCGCTAGACCGCTGCGCTAGAATTGCACGGTCGGTACACTTCTCAAGTTCGTTGAACGCTTCGAGCGAGTCCGACAACTTGAATAGGTCGTCGTCTACTTCTGTAAACATGGATTGCCCTAAACCAAAAAGGTACGTGGAAATACTCCAGTGTGAGTGAAGAAAATTAGGTCAGGGATGAAGTGATGCAAATCACAAGCAGAGAAAAGAACCTTATTTTTGAATCTACACTCACTTCGCAACCCAATCGCTGACAACCCTATTCCCTACCATGCTGCCAACCGGCAAAATCCGCCAAACCGATACTGTCGGAACTTTCTGAGCTCTCCGTTGAAATCCAATTGGCTCCACCCCGTCGATTAGCTACATTGATAGCAGACATCTGACGATTCGAGTCCGCATTGAAGAGCGATTTGACCCATGGCTACCATCATTCCTTCTCAAATGACCTACCCGGAAAGCGACGGGAAACCTATAGCCGAAAACACGCTTCAATTTCAATGGATCGTTACGCTTCAGGGAAACCTTGATGCCCTCTTCTTGAAGGAATCGCTCGTCTTTGTTGCGGGGGATTTGCTTTGGTATCCCGTCGAAGGCAACAATCGAATTGCAGCAGCTCCCGATATCATGGTCGCGATAGGTAGGCCTAAAGGACATCGCGGTTCGTATCTTCAATGGCAAGAAGCGAATGTCGCCCCTCAAGTTGTGTTCGAAGTGCTCTCGCCCAGCAATAGAACAGCAGAGTTGATGAACAAATTCCAGTTTTACGGTCGGTATGGAGTCGAGGAGTACTACTTGCTCGATCCGTTTCGATGCAGTTTAGACGGCTGGCTCCGCAAAGGAAATGACTTGGAAGCCATCGAATCCATGAATGGTTGGATCAGCCCACGTCTGAATATTCGTTTTGAGGTGACGGAAAACGAGATCAATATCTACAAACCTGACAACAGCCGATTTTTGACCCACCTTGAACTCCACGAACAAGAGGCAAAAGAACGTAGGCTCGCGAACTCGGAGCGTGAACGGGCAGACAACGAGCGTGAACGGGCTGACAGCGAGCGTGAACGGGCAGACCGCTTGGCCGCGAGACTGCGTGAGCTCGGCGAAAACCTAGAGGATTGAGCGCTATCAGCCCCCTTCACTCTCTCTTTGAGTACCAGTCGCACGCGGCGAACCAGCATCTATAAAGACGCTAATTCAAATGGATCGCCCGCTGCTCTCTCCGTTCGGAGCGAGCAGAACCCAAAGCAATGGCTGCTAGTACTTCATCGAATCCAATACCGAATCCCTAAGCTTACTTTTGGCGAAGCCCACCGTACGCTCGTACAAGAGCCCACAGTTTAGAAAGCGTGGAAGATTCAGTAGCTTGCGTCGCAACGCTAGTTTCTTGATCGACACCAGCATCCGATAGACCTGACCGATTTGCTGCTACGTTGGCATCAGACCGGCTCGATTCGAAAGCAGTACTCGAGTTTTCAGAATCCAGTTCGACCAAATCATTGAACTTAACATTGCTCCAGTCGATCTTCTCAACTGGTGGCAAGGTAATGTACTGATTCGGATTCACATAATCTGGTGCTTCCACTCCAATTGGCCCGCTACTGTTAAGCTCCGATGCAAGCGACTCAAGATCCCGAACGGTTTGACCAATTTCTGAATCACCACGGACAGAATTTTCGGCTGAAAATTCCTTGGTTGCGTTGGCACTATCCAAGCGATTCACTTCTGCTGAACCCATCGTTTGGTTCTCGTTTGCAGCGATCGAGTTAAACAGGGCACCAACCGATTCGCTTGTATCCGCGAACGCCAGTACCTCGACATCAACTAAACGGTCTACGCCATCGGGTGAACCTTCACGCAAATCGGTAACAACAAGCTGCCCATCCGCATTGCGATCAAATCGGTAATCGCTCATATTCCCTGAGAACTTCGCGACGTCGATTCCATCGCCACCGTCGAGCTGATCGTCACCCGTTCCGCCGATCAAAAGATCGTTCCCAGCTCCACCTGCAACCTTGTCGTTGCCAGCATTACCCACTAGCAGATTGTCTTGCTTGTCGCCGATCAAAGTATCATCGAACGAGGAACCAACGACACCTTCGACATTGCGAATTGTATCGCCTTCTGCGTCACCGCCTTTACCTTGCTGTGCCTCTAGATCTACAACAACAGCCTCTTTTGACTCATTATACAAGACGACATCCTGCTCGCCCTCACCACCATCGATGGAATCGGCACCGGCACCGCCGATGATTGTATCGTCGCCAGCACCCGCATCGATCGTGTCGTCACCAGAACCTGCGTCGATTATATTGTTACCTCGACCAGCGTCGATCGTATCATCACCGCGTCCAGTATCGATCGAATCGTTGCCTGCACCACCGATAACGGTATCATTTGCACTTGTTCCGACCAGCTTACTGGCCGAATCGGTTCCCTCGATCGTTCGCGAGTTCGCCGAGATAGCAATCTCGATTTCACGAGTCGCGATACCACCGCGGCCATCGGATACTTCGACGGTTACCTTTTCGATTGGTCTATCCGCATAGCTAAAGCTGGCTTGATCGGTGATTCGTAGTTCATCGCCAACGACGACGAACGACTTGGCATTCTCTCCAACCACTCGGAAGCTCAAGTTCTTGTCATCGATGTCGCCTGCCGAAAGCTTGGCGATGACTTCACCTGGCTGAGCATTCTCGACGATTGTCGTATTGTCGATTTGAATATCGAATGGGATGTCATTGACATCAGCAATATCGACACTGAACGCCTTCGTTACAACTGAAATTTCTCCATTGCTGGCTTCGGTCGTCGTAGCTTCGAGGGTCAAGTTGACTTGACCGTTGAAGTCCTTCGGTGCGTTGATCGAGACATTTCCAAGATCCGATTGAGCTACGCTCCATGATCCGTCTGCGTTGCGTATGCCAGCCGAAAGCGTGAAGCCTTCTGGTACACCCTTGATCGCAACCTGCATCGTTTCGCTGCCGTCGATATCGCTCAAGCTGGCTGCCAGATCTAGCTTGATCGCTTGATCTTCAAGTCCTACAACGTTGCCTACAGTTACGTTGGCTGCGTCGGCGACTGCTTTGACGTTAACACTGAAGTCCTTCGATACGACTGCCGTTTCGCCATTACTGGCTTCGGTTGTGGTAGCTTCAAGGGTCAAGTTGACTTGGCCGTTGAAGTCCTTCGGTGCATTGATCGAAACATTTCCAAGGTCCGATTGAGCGACGCTCCATGAACCGTCTGCGTTGCGTGTGCCAGCCGAAAGCGTGAAGCCTTCTGGTACACCCTTGATCGCTACCTGCATCGTTTCGCTGCCATCGACGTCGCTCAGGCTGGCTGCCAGATCCAGCTTGATCGCTTGATCTTCAAGACCTACAACATTACCAACAGATACGTTGGCTGCGTCAACGACTGCACCCACATTAACTTCAACGGTGGCGGTGGATGTCAATCCGCCGGCGTCTGTCACTGTGTAGCTGAACTTGGCTGGTCCAGAGTAGTTCGCGTCCGCTTTGAACTCGATTTGACCGTTGTCAAGTAGCTTCACGGTACCATGTTCAGCACCCGATACACCGACGATGCGGAGCTTGTCGCCGTCCAGGTCGGTATCGTTGCCGAGCAATTGATTAGCATTCAAGTTCAACGTTCCATCTTCGGTCACGGCGAACGAATCGCTTACCGCCGTGTTGGCTTCATTGACGTTATCGACTTCGATCTGGACATTGCGTGTCCAGGATTCGGTGCCGTTGGTACCAGTGATCTTCAGGTCGATCTTGGATGCTTCTTCGAAGTTCAGCGATACGCCGTCCTTCAGCTTGAGGTTACCGTCCTTGACTTCGAAGCGATCGTCACTAACCGTTACCTTGGTATTGCTATCTACAGCCGAGATCTTACCGACGATTGCTCCCGCAACATTCTCAGCGATGTGAGCATCGGTTGGACGCGGTGCGTCGCTGGTGTTGAAGCTCATCGTACCTGACCAGTACATCCCTTCTTGGCCACGGATTTCGTCGCCGCCACGATGGTACTTGGTGCTTGGGCCTTCGGCTTCGAATCGCTTGCCGTTGACTTCGATGGCGTCCACGTACATGTTGCGATCAGTTGCGGCTTTGCCTTCATAAGCGTCGTTGGTGAAGCGAACCGAAACGTTGCTCAATTGTTGGCCCGGAGCGACGTCAAGTTTCAGTTCATGGAAGCCGCTTGCTCCCTGAGCTGACATGCGATCAATGGTTGCCCAATCGACGACACCGGTCGAAATCTTCTGGCCGTTGGCCCACACTTCGTAGCGTGGTGGTTCGGCTCGTTGGCCGGCGTTGTTACCCATTTCGCCACCCAGGCGAACTGTCAATTGGTTGGGCTCAGCGGTGGCCGAGGCGAGCTGGACTGGTTCAACTGTCTTGGCTACGGTGTCGATAGGTAGCCACGAATCTGCGAAGGCAAGGGTCTCCGTGTTGACGACACGGTCAATTCCATCTG
>JBIKLJ010000149.1:0-12321 GCA_044359895.1 Pirellula sp. | reverse complement strand
TTGCGGATTCGAATCCTGAGCCATGGCAGGTTTTGACGGTTGCTCGCCGGGATGGCGCGCTACGCACCAAACTAGACTGGAAGTCGGGAGGGTGGTTTCAACTTGAGCTTCGTGTGACCGTCGACGAAAAAATTGTCTGGGAGGATTCGGTCGCTCATGTTGGTATCGGGGAAGTGTTCGTCGTAGCCGGCCAATCCAATTCAGCCAACCATGGTGAAGAACGGCTGAAGACAAAAACCAATATGGTATCAGCCTTTGACGGCCATCATTGGCAGATCGCCAGCGATCCGCAACCGGGCGCTAGCGGACAAGGGGGCAGTTTCATGCCCCCTTTTGGCGATTCCATGGCGAAGCGATTGAATGTTCCCATTGGTATCCTTGCTTGTGGGATCGGCGCAACAAGCGTTCGCGAGTGGCTACCAGAGGGGGATACATTTCCCAATCCTCCCACGATTGAAGATCGAGTGATTCGGTTGCCAAATGGGAACTGGCAATCCAAGGGGGAGGCCTTCGCCAATTTGATTGCATCCCTCCAGTCTCAAGGGCCCGGAGGCATTCTCGCTATCTTGTGGCATCAGGGCGAAAGCGACGCAAACCAGCGCGACCCGTCTCGAACCCTGGAAGGTTCTCGATACCGTGCGTGCCTTATCAGACTGATCGAGGCTTCGAGAAAGGAGATCGAATGGGAAGTTCCATGGTTTGTTGCTCAAGTCAGCTACCACGTTCCGGGCGATGAAGCATCGCCTGATATCCGAGCAGCCCAAGCCTCCTTGTGGCACGACGGAATCGCCTTGGAAGGTCCTGATAGCGATTCTCTGAAGGGAGATCTACGAGAAAACAACGGCCAAGGTGTTCACTTCAGTTCCCAAGGTCTGAAAGCACATGGAGAGGAATGGGCCAGGAAAGTAGCCCCATGGCTCACGTCGGAATTAGCAAAAGAAAAAACAATGTAGAACAGTTGCCGCTCAACGGTTCCTGAAGCTTGCAACAATCCCCCCGCTCAAGTCCACGCTCGTCGGCACTAAAAGCCAGACGACGAATCGGCAGCCGAAAGCATCGGAGACTCACTACATAGGTCGCTCGCCGTTGGTTACAACGTCTTGATAAGGGGTCATGTCCAAACCATCGATGAAGCTGGTCAACGACTTGCTGCGTTGTGGGTGCTGTAGCTTCTTGACAGCTTTGCTTTCGATTTGACGAACGCGTTCACGAGTCACTTGAAAAATCTTGCCCACTTCTTCCAAGGTGTAAGCGTAACCGTCCGCCAAGCCGTATCGTAGTTTCAAGATCTCTCGCTCGCGGTAGTTCAGCGTTTGCATGGCTTCTTGAATCTGCTCTCGCAAGGTTTGCTGATTGGTTTCGTACAACGGGTCATCGTCTCGGTAGTCTTCCAAGAATTCGCCGAAGAAGCTGTCTTCATGGTCGCCGACAGGTTGGTCCAAGGATAGCGGCTGGCGAGCCATTTTGATAACAACTCGAGCATCGTCGAGCGACAAGCCAGCTCGTTGTGCTGTTTCTTCAACGGATGGTTCGCGTCCCAATTCTTGAATCAAATCGCGAGTCACTTGGCGTACTCTGCTCATTGTGTCGATCATGTGTACAGGAACACGAATGGTACGGCTTTGATCGGCGATGGCGCGGGTGATCGCTTGACGAATCCACCATGTGGCATAGGTCGAGAACTTGAAGCCTCGTTCGTATTCGAACTTGTCGACAGCTCGCATCAGCCCAGTGTTCCCCTCTTGAATCAAGTCCAAGAAGCTAAGCCCACGGTTGCGGTACTTCTTGGCGATCGAAACGACCAAGCGAAGGTTGCCAGCCGACAGTTCACGCTTGGCTGCGTCGTACTGGAGTCGGAATCCATTTACTTTTTCGCAACGGCGGGCAAGGGTTGCAGGTGTCTCGTAAGTGATTCGCATCAAGTATCGAATCTCTTCCTTGAGCTTGGACATCGGCACACCGTCGGAGAAGCCGGTTTCTTCCGCATTTTTCATTCGACCCTTGAGCAATTGCATTTGGTTCGAGATGGTCGCAAGCTTGGCAAAGATGGGCTCAAGTCGGTTCGTTCGCAAGTTCATTTCTTCGATCAGACGAACCGCTTTGTTGCGTCGGCAAACCAATCGCTTCCAAGCCAACCGTCGCTCGTCCATCGGATGGCTCTTGTTGATCGCAACGTGGTAATCGCCGTGGTTGCGAAGGAGCAATTGACGAAGGGTCTTGATGTTCGGACCAATGCGACGCATGATTGCAACCTTTTCCGTTGCGTTGGTCACGCTCACTTCAATGGTTCGGTCCAATCGTAGCTTGCTGTCGCGAACTTGCTCGAGCAGTTTTGTTGCCCCTTGCAGGACAAAATCCGAAGCGAGCATCCATTGGCGGTAGTCGGTGCGGGTGAATTCAATCTTCTTCGCAGCACTGACTTCTTCCTGACGAGTCAGCAAAGGAATCTCGCCCATCTGGATCAAGTACATTCGAACTGGGTCATCCGTGGCATCGACAACTTCATTGTCGTCCGACTCTGGGAAGAAGTCGTCTTCGATCCCATCGTTTTCAAGCGAATCCTCATCGACGATGCGATCCGAGTGGTCGGCATCTTCCTCTTCCTCTTCTTCGAAGCCAAAACCTGCAACATCGCCACCCACGAAGTCTTGGTCTTCGCTAATATACGAATAGCCCGATTTTTTACCGGCGTTGTTCGAAGTCGTTCGATTGAATCGCTTGGTCATGGCTGGTTGTATTTGGTTAAGGTTGACTACTTTGGATGACCTGATTCGCCACAGGTTCCTTTTTGTAAAAAAATAGAGTTGCATTCCCCATGCCGAGTGATTAGTCCTTTTGAGTCGCGAAGTGTTTTCCCTTTAAAATCGTTGGTCGAACGTGAAATTGTGTTCCGGGCTGTGGAAGTTGCGTGAATACAAAACGCAACCTGAATGTCTTCGAAATGCAACAAGTGCTGCCTCAAGTCAACGGAATTCGCCGTTTCCGCCGTTTCCTGCCTCATCCGGCTGCCGTCCGCAGACGGCTTTTTGCCCTTTGGGCCCTGTATCCCATGGTGTGTCTGTTGGCGGTCGCATTGGCCACGATCGGGATGCAAGAACTTCTACCGGACATTTGGGAAAAGCTTCTCGTTTTTGCATGGGTTGGCTCCCTCGCAGCCGGGCTCGTGGCCTGGTATCGCGGTTCGCCCCAGCGTTCGTATTGGCCTCAGGTATGCCTGATCCTTGGTATCGCGATTGTCTTGAGCTTCCTTCATGCGCTGAATCAACGCAAAGCACTGGAGCAATTGCAAGCTTGGCATGAATCGCTGAAGCAAATGGAACTCGATACGGACGATGGTCCCGCTGGTTGGAAGCCAGTAGCCTGCCGAGCTCGAATCGACGCACCGCTGCGATATCGCAAGGCCAGTTTGCCGAGCGGCAATCAGGAGATCGGGGAGGTTAGCTGGCAAACGATCACAGTCCTGCGTGTAAACCAAATACGCATCGGGGGAAGATGGTCTCCGTGTTCCTTTCTAGTTCCTCTTTCCGTCGATGGAAAGATCACGGGCTACTACCCTGGTGATGCTTTGGAAGTATACGGACAGTGGAGACTTCCGAGCAAGCCTTCCAACCCAGGGCAGTACAATCAAGCGAAGCGATTTGCAGAGCTTGGATATGCCGCCCAAGCCCGCGCAGATTCTCAAGATCAATTGGTTCGAAGTGATGGGACAGATCTTTACCGATTCGATCGTTTCTTAGCTTGGGTTTCCGCATGCTCGCTGAGTGCAATCGAACGCTATGTCGTCCTGGGGCAAACCGAATTGACCGCCGCATTGGTCCTTGGTCAGCGCGAGCAGGTGGAATGGCGGCTGCAAGAAGAATTGCTTGCCACCGGTACCATTCACATGCTGTCCATCTCGGGCATGCATATCGAGATGGTGGCGATGTCCCTGTTCCTGCTCGGAACCATTCTGTATATTCCAAACAGGAGCTTGCTGGTGGGTGTTTGTGTGATTGTACTAGGCTACGCAGTGCTATGTGGAGCCAATCCGCCAGTGGCTCGGGCTGCAATCATGCTTGTGGGTATCTGCTTTGCCAAGTGGATGGGCTGGAGATTCTCTAGCATGAATATGCTTGCGTTCGCAGGTGTCGTTCTTATCCTGTACAGAACCAGCGTCGTCTTTGAAACAGGGACACAGTTATCCTTCCTGGCCGTGGCGGTTCTGATTTCTTCGACCAAAGCGACCTTTCCCAAGCAAGACGCACTGCAAAAGCTGATCGAATCTAAATCCAATCGCTGGCGCAAGCATGCCAGGAAGCTTCGAGGCTGGGCATTCGAAATGTTGCGGACCAGCTTCTGGGTTTGGTTCATCACCGCACCACTTGTATGGACCAGTTTTCACGTCATCAGCCCGATCGCAATTCTCCTGAACCTGGTCCTTTGGGTACCGATGTTGATTGCCTTGATTTCTGGACTGGGATTGATTGTCTTGGGCTGGTTCCCGCCGACGGGTTGGATGTTTGGAATCCTGTGTGGATTTTCTTTGTGGATGGTGGACGGTGCTGTTGGAATTGGGGAGAGTGTTCCTTTCGGGCACTTTTGGCTGCGTTCACCGCCCGCTTGGTGGCTTTACTCCTTTTACTTCTTTGGGCTTGCAGTTGCTTTGGGGGGTGGGGTCAAGCAGTCTCGTGGTCGACGGCGATTGCTGTGGGTGCTTGGTGGTTGGTTTCTGATCGGTCTGGTGCTGCAACCCATCTCCGATTGGATCGCACGTAGCGGCGATGGCAACGCGTCCAAGCTGTGCTTTACCTTTATCGATGTCGGACATGGCACCAATGTCATTATCGAAACACCCGATCATGAAACTTGGCTGTATGATGCGGGGCGCATGGGGGACCACCAACGCAGTTACCAAGTCATGATCGAAGCCTTGTGGGCCATGCTGATTCCCAAGATCGATACGGTGGTGCTGTCGCACGCAGATGCAGATCATTACAACGGTCTCGAAGGAATCGCCAAACGAATTCGCATCGATCGCATTGTGTCCACCCAACAAGTTTTCGAACACCCCAGTCCATTGCTGCAACGCAACCTGGCGATTGCGAAGCGTTTCGGATCGAAGACAGAAGTTCGGGAACGTGGCGATCTCCATCAAGGCAAAGGGTGGAGCACGCTCGCGCTTCATCCGCCTTTGCAAGGAGTTCTCGGTTCGGACAATGCCAACAGTTTATGCTTGCTGTTCGAATTTGCCGGCAGAAGAGTTTTGCTGCCGGGTGATTTAGAACCACCGGGATTATCGATGCTGGTGGCTCAGGACGCGACCAACGTCGATCTGTTGATGGCTCCACATCATGGTTCTTTGAGCTCCAAGGCGGACTTGCTGTTGAAGTGGTGCCAGCCTGAGACCGTGGTCATCAGCGGATCAACCCGCGCGATGTCGCCGCGAGTTTTGCAGTTGTTTGAAGCCCCACAGCGTCAGATTTTAGTGACAGCTCGGGACGACGCGATACGCTATGAAATTGCCAGCGACGGAACAGTTTTAGTGCGTCAGTGGTCCACGGATCGCTGGGTAGATTGTCAGTAAGGCGCGCGGCAGCCTAGCACTAGCGTGTTGCAATGCAGCTTTGCAGGGGCTTCAAGATGTTTTCGACGATGTAATTGTCCATCAACTCGCGGAGCATGGTGTCCAACCGCATGAGCTCGGTCTTAAAATCTTCGTCCGGCCCCAAGGAATCGAATCGACGAACAGTTACATAAACGCTCAGCAGCTCGTCGCCAAATTCGCCAGCCTTCGCTTGGAATACGGTCGTGCGCGTTTCAAAGTTGATCCGGGCATGAGTTCGAAAGGTGTCATCCAGGGACATTTGAATCACGGGTTCGTAGCTCATCAAATGCGAGCCAAACCGACGAGACAATGCATCGAAACCGGCTGGCATCCCAAGCGCTTCGGCTAAGATTTGGTTGTGGTTTCCTTTGCAAGCATAGTCAAAACCATACATGAGCCCGATGGATTCGCAATCAAGCTTACTAATCGACATCGCGTACGGGACAACGTCCAGGACTTCGCGGTGCTGGTCCATGGCTTCGTCCAAGGTGTTAGGGTTGACGATCCCGCTGCACATCCGCTTAGGTTCGGCAGCAACCCAACGGTATGCACCGTGATCCTTGTCTTCTTCCAGGACGAACTCCCCTTTGTCGCGCTGGTAAAAGTGCCGTAATTTTGGAAATCGACGCTGCATTTGTTCGAAGAAATGAAGGACGGTTTCGCGTTGTGTGGGCAAATCCATTTCGGTATGCAAGTGCATGTTGACGTAAAAATCATCGCTGAGGGAGCTGTAGGGATGCATCTTGATGGGTTCTCCTAGCATGTGCGCAAAAGTGGCCTGAACACAGAAGCCGTTCGGCCGTAAGTATAGAGCTCGATGACAAACGATTCAAAGGCTTGAAATGTCAAGGATCAAGGAATCGCGAGCCACGATCAGTTCTTGGAGATGGTGGCTGGCGGCTTTTTCGTTCAAGTCGCCCAACCCCAGCGGGTCAGAATCCGCAGCTAAAGGGTTGATATGAGTCAGGATAAGACGCTGAACGCCTGCCTTGGTCGCGCTTTCCAGAACGCCTGTGGTCCAGCTGTGCCCCGTCTTGATGGCCAGTTCGATCCACTGATCCGAAAAGTTGCATTCATGAAGCAACCAATCGACACCTTGAATCTCACGCCAATAGTTAGACTCTGGCGATGCGGTAGTATCGGTAACATAGGCAAGAGAGAGGTCTTTTCCCTCGAATCGATAGCCAGCGCTGCCGCCCGGATGTTCCAAGGGGAACCAACGGCAGTGCGTTTCGCCGATCCAGAATTCCGGACCTGACTCCTCTAAGATGTGCCATTCGATCGGCGGCAAAACGGGGAAAATTGCTTCGGCAAAAAGATGTTTTTGTATAGCCTGAATCTTGGCTCGTTCGCCGTAGACGTGAACTTTCTTGAGGGATGTGACCGCAACAAAATCCAACAAAAAGGTCAGCCCAAGAATGTGATCCAAATGGGCATGACTGAGCACAATAGAAAATTCGTCGGAATCGATCAGCGATTGGACGCGAAACATGCCGCTTCCGGCATCAAGCATTATGTTTGCTTCTGGGATGAAATAGCAACTCGTATGCCGCGTTGCACTAGGGTGATAACCTGCTGTTCCTAAGCAGTGCAACTTCATTCCAAACGGCTCCGTGGGTTGATTTAAAAACGGTCTCTTGTGTGCGGGTAGGGACCATCATAACTCATTCCCAGCGAAGCGGGTGTCCACATCAGTCCCTTCGATATCCTAAGTCGGTCAAAACATTCAGCATTTCATCCGTAGTAATGTAACGGCGGCGATACTCTAGTTTGTAGGCATCAATAGCCTCTGCCAGCTCTTTCCCTGCGGAAGAAAGATTGTGATAAGAATTTCCGAATTGGCGACGTTCCCCAGTCCCGTTCGTGTTAGCGCTAGTCTGGCGACGGTCCGCAAACGGAAGCTCGGGTGCCGCAATGGTTGGAAATTCAGATTGAGCCATGTTCATTGCCTGGAAGCTCTCTTTGGAAATAGGTGTCGGACGAATGGTTTCAAATCCATGCGAAGCGAAAGTTAAAAACCATCCAAACTCTAAGTCGGCTTTGGTACCCCGCCAAAATTGTTTTTCGAATCTAGGATCAGTGTTCCGAAACCAAGGTCTAGATCTTCGGTCTATTCCAGTTTTCCGGCTTCCAACCTAAGAATGTGTCGTCGTTGACGTTAGGGCCTTGCGGGATATACTGTTTGCGTGGAGGGCGAGCTGACGACTTTTGCCGGATTAAGATCGCGGCGAGGAAGCTAGTTTCGTTGAAGAAGAAAACCGATGCAATAAGAATAGGTACTGATTCCTTGGGGACGAGTACCGTCTGGACAAGAGCAATCGCGATGTTGCTCCTGATATCGTTCTGCGCCTCTTCATTACCTATTCCCATTCAATCATTCGAATCCCTTCGAATCGATTCTTCCGAATCCTACCCCTGCAAGGGTGGTGCGTGTGGTTGCAAGTCGGCGCATCAATGTTGGACAAGATGCTGCTGCAATTCCCCCGCCAAGCGTGCGGCATGGGCCAAGAAAAATGGCGTGACACCCCCTTCTTACGCCATCCTGGAAGAGCCAACCAAGGTAAATCATCAGTCCATTGCAGCCCTACGAAAGAAGATTTCTTCGAACGTTCCGGGCGATTCTTGCTGTGGGGCCAGCAACAAGAAAGACAAAGAGGCAAGCCTTCTTGCATCATGCACTTCCAAAACGAAGGCCCCAGTTGTTCATCGCAAAACCAACAAGAACCTCGTTTTGACCATGCTCGCCCTGAAGTGCCAAGGCAAAGATTCCGTGTTCACGCATTTGCCCTGGATGGCTCTGTCGATCGCACAGCCGGCCGTTGCTTTGGAAGACGTGCGGGTGGTGTTCGACCGCCCTCGTGCGAGTGTCTTGACTTCTGTTTCGTTGGATCTGGATCCTCCCCCGCCGAAAGCGACCTTCGCTTAGCCAGGATCTTCTTTTAGGGATCCCTTCTATAGCAAGGCTGTTGCCATTCCATCGTCTGTTATCGCAGACCGAATGAGTGCAGCCTGTTCGTAGCCTGCTAGCAACTGCCGTTCATTGGAACCGGTTCGATATGGCATGCTTGCGCGGAGCTCCACTCGCCCTCCACAAGCGGGTTTGTTTTCCGCATCAAGCATGCCGTTTCGGATCGCTGAAATGAATTGCAACTTCACTGCAGCTGGCGGAATCAATCCATTTCTCCATGTCAAATCAATACCCAACCATAGATCATGAATACAACTGTCATTTCACCTCGGAATTTCCGGCCACGCCGCGCCTTCACTCTCGTTGAACTCCTTGTCGTGATTGCCATCATTGGCATTCTTGTTGGGCTGTTGTTGCCCGCGGTACAAGCGGCTCGCGAGGCGGCTCGTCGAATGCAATGCGGCAACAACATTCGCCAGCTTGCACTCGCCATGCACAACTATGAATCGGCGCACCGGCGACTTCCCGCGTTTTATTCGATCAATACGGGCAACGCAGGCAACTTTTCGATCCACTCCAACTTGCTACCGTTCTTGGAGCAATCGAATTTGCAAAGTGCCCTGGATTACAATCAAAGTCTGACCGTAGGCTGTTGTCCAGGAACACTTCGTCCTCAATTTGTTCAGCCGGCAAAAACGATCGTAAGCTCTTTTCGATGCCCCAGCGATAACGGTCCCGATCTCTTTGATGTGATCACGCTGAACGGTCGAGGCCCGACGGAACAATATGCTGGCAACAATTACCATATCAATACAGGCACGGCGGTTGGTACGTTGTACGACTCCCGGCTTCCTACCGATGGCATTGCGTGGACCAACTCGCGTCTTCGATTTGCGGATGTAATCGATGGACTCAGTAACACAGCCGCTTTCTCCGAATCGCTGCGTGGACTTGCGACAAATAACGTACCTGCGCCAACAACCCAGGCCGATCGTATGCGCACGATGGTCAACGTTGCCTGCGTTTGGTCTTCGTCCATGGTTCCACCCGCACAAGCGGGTTTAGCCAACGGATTTCAAGCACCTGTTGACCCAAGCCTATTCGAGACGGCGGTGGTTGCCATCAGTCGTGGCTTCAATGGGCAACGCGGCGGCGGCTGGATCAACGGTCGCGAGTACTACACAGCCTACAACCATTATCATGCCCCGAATTCTCCCATTCTTGACATGAATACCTGCGGTTATGGAATCTTCGCAGCAAGAAGCCTGCATACAGGTGGGGTGCATGTTGCTCGCTGTGACGGCAGTGTTGGATTCATCAGCAGTGCTACGGAGCTCGCAGTCTGGCGCGCTTTGGGGACTCGTAACGGCGGCGAAGTTTCCGCCATCGACTAACAAAGGGGTCAGGCCTCTTTGATTGGCTTTTGGGCTTGGGCGTATCTCAGGCCCTTTGGGAAAATCACGTTTCTTCCATTTCTAATTTTAAAACGAAAGACTTCTTAGATGAAAAGAACATTTCTGTTGTTAGCATCGGTTCTCGTTGCTCTGACGTCCTCTTTGGTACGAGCTCACGACACCTGGGTCCAATCGGGCCCATTGGTAACTCGGTATCAAGACGTAGTGCATATCGATTTGATGTTGGGCAATCACGGCAACAATCACCGCGATTTCAAACTAGCTAGCAAGATTACCTTAGCTCCTTGCACTTTGGAAATCATGGCCCCCGATGGGACTCGAACGGATCTCAAGTCCAAAGTGGTCGATATGGGCTCCGCTGAGAAGGAGGGCTTTTGGTCAGCCAAGATGATTGCTGATCAGAAGGGGACCTATCAGGTCATGCACACGTTAGATACGCTGCATGGCAAGACGCGAGCCATCAAGTCGGGGAAGTCGTATTTCATCGCATCCGATCGCTTTGATGCCATTCCCACGAGCGGAAACGACGCCTTGCAACCATTAGGCAAGTGCCTTGAATTCCAGTTGGATACCCCGCTTGAAACGATTGCTGCCAATCGCGAAATTAAGCTTCGAGTGCTTTGGAATGGCAAACCGTTGCCCAATACATCGGTCGCATTTATTCCGCGAGGTGTAAAACTGGCGGAGGACACAGACCCGCAGTTCGAACGTGTCTCGGACGCTGGTGGTTACGTCACCTATACACCCTCCGAGGGCAACCTTTTGCTGGCCGTGGCGCATTACTTAGCGGCAGACGAAAAGGGGGAAGGCTACGACAAGACCCACTACGGTGCAACCCTTGTTCTGCCTGTTCCGCAAACGCCTTTCACTCCTTCGCTTTAATCAGCGACGGTTTCAGATAAGTTCCCTTCCTATCAGCAACGAAAAGTAGAAATCATGCAAATTTACAAGTGCTTCATTGTCGCGATCCTATCAAACTGGTGTGGATCGATCTGCAAAGGGCACGATCTTTGGATCGAGCCCTCAAGCGCGATGGTGCGCACTGGTGAGTACGTGCATGTCAATTTCAAGTTGGGGAACTGCAATCAAGGACGAAGGGACTTCACAACAAGCGGGCTAATCGATCCGAAGGATACCTTAACAGGAGTGACTTTACCGACAAGAACATCTATGGATATGGTCCAGGGAATAATCAAAGGGGTCAGGCCTCTTTGGTTTGCTTTTGGGCTTGGAAATAGTATTATACTAGGTATTTTAATCGAGGAGGAACCATGCCAAGATCCCCCAGAGCCGATGAAGCAGGAGGTTTGTATCACGCGTTGAATCGCGGAAACCTTCGTGCGACCATTTTTCATAAACCGGAAGACTACATTGCTTTTGAAAAAATACTTCATGAGGCATTAGAGATCTACAAGGTAGAGCTTTATTCCTATTTGCTCATGCCAAATCACTATCACCTTGTTTTGCGTCCGATGGTAGACGGCGAGATGAGCCGATTTATGGGTTGGGTCGGTGGAACGCACACCATGCGTTATCACGCGCATTACCACACCAGCGGCATGGGCCATGTCTACCAACAAAGATACAAGAGCTTTCCAATCCAAGATGACGACCACTTCTTCGTGGTTTGCCGGTACGTCGAGCGCAATGCACTGCGTGCAGGACTCGTAAAGAAGGCTGAGGACTGGCGCTGGAGCTCACTATGGCGTTGGCTTCAGGTGAACGAGCCATTGCCAAGCTTGTTATCGAAATGGCCCTCGCCGCGTTTACCCAACTGGAAACAGCGAGTGAATGAACCGCTATCGGAGAAAGAGCTGGCGGAAGTTCGATTATCAGCGCACAGGGGCAGACCCCTTGGCGATGACAGTTGGGTAGAGTCAATAGCGAGAAGGCTAAATCTTGAGTCGACTATGCGTCCACGCGGACGCAAAAGAGTTCGATTCCCCGATCCAAAAGCAATCAAAGAGGCCTGACCCCTTTGATGTTCCGCTTTAAGCAGGTTAAATTGGGCTTTTTCGTCCGGATTTCATTTCAATAGCAGTCAAACAGGATTTCCCATGTTCCATCGAATTACCTTCCGCACCTGTCTTCCTTTAGCCACGTTGTTTGCAACGGTACCTTTTTTGGGCTGCGATACCAAAAAGGAAGTGCCAAGCGTTGTGGTCGAAAGCAAGGGGCCGACCCTATCCCAGGCTGCGTTAACTCGGTTGGAGGAAGCGGATTTACTGGACGGCAAGGCAGACCATGTGGTCGGCAAGTGTTACGTCTGCAACCTTGGAATGGATGGATCCGATAAACATTCAGTTGAGGTTGGTGGCTACACAGCTCACTTGTGCAGCAAGTTTTGCCAAAAGGAATTTGAGAAATCTTCGGAACAAATTGTTCTCAGTACAGAAATTCCTAAGGGGACCAAG
>JBIKLJ010000029.1:0-36555 GCA_044359895.1 Pirellula sp. | reverse complement strand
CGCCGTAAGAATTCTGATTGTCTTCGCTTTGGATTTCCGCGTACTGCCTCAGATCTGATTGGGAAACAGCATCAGAATCACGCGTTACTTCGTGCGTTTCATAGGTCGAAGGTTCAGGGGCTCTTGGGTAAGGTTCCGAGTCGTAAGATCGCTCGGTCTGAACAACGAGTTCTGAGTTTGTAAACCAAGTAGGAAGCTGAGGCTTTTCAACCGACATTTCGTCTTGAGGTCGACCGTAATCCTGTTGCTGAACTTGATCCATTTGCTGAAAGCTATTTCTTAAATCTGAAGCTTCCAAATTCGTTGGTTCCAACCGGTCTGGCCCAGTGCCGAGTGAATCAGAAAGTGCGATGACTCTTTGTTCCGCATTTTGCCGTTCGGCCTCCAGTTCGCGTAGTTGCTGATTGTATTCCTGAATCTGTAACTGTGCCTTTTCCAGCGACTCTGCTAGTAATTGGTCTTGCGTTGGAGGTTGCACGTGGTCGTGCGTGGGGCTTTGAGTTTGGGGCTGGGCTTGGACAAAGGACTGCGTCAAGTTATGGAACGAATTGGCGTACGCATCACTAGCATTTACGATTTCAGCGTGCAATATCTGCAAGGCTTGCATCAATTCATCGCGATTTGCAGCCACTTCGGAAAATCGCATTTCTATCAACGATTGCTCCGCAACCGCATACTCTAGCAACTCTCCAAGATGAATCGATTGTTGCGAGTTTGATTCGGTTACGAATTGAAGCTGTTGGTCAATCGTTGCAAACTGAGTAGCAACTTTTTCCGAGAGGTTGGTCAGCAAGGATTCATGACGCTCGGTTTGGCTCGTAAATTGATCGCTTAGGGTAGTAAAGAGTGTCTTGCCAAACGAATCGAAATGATTGGCTACCGTGTCGGATAAGTCAACCTCGGGTTCTCTAGGTTCAATTTGGATGGATTCTTGGACACGATCTAGCGAGGACTGCAAGGCGAGAAGTATCTGCTCAATTCGCTCGAATCGCTCTGTGGTTTCGCTGCGGGAGAGACTGTCGTCAACCTCTTTGCTTGGTTCACTGGGTTTACTTGAGACTTCATCATCAACATGATTGGATGTGTTGCTAGTGGGACTGTTTGGTTGAGCTACAGTCGCTGGGATAACAATGGCTGAATCGCTGCACAACCTTGCAGCCCGATCCAGCAGTTGTTCCGCCTGAACAACGGTCGCCATGACCCCAACCGAAGGATGAACTACGATTCGAGTCGCACCAAACGTAACTTCGGTGGGATGATCAATCAACCATTCGCGAATACTACGATTCGCAATCTTGGTGGGGGCAATAGCACGAAGAAGCGTGTGACGTTTTCCGAAGACCAAAGTAGCATGCAGCGGAGCAGCTTCGGACAAACCGAGCTGGATTGTGCAGTCGGCACCAGAACCAATGGTGCACTTCGAAGACTGAATTCGCCACGACCGCAATGTCTTTCCGTGCGCATCCAGCAGATCGATTTGGCCGATTGCTGGCTCAAATCCTTTGTTTCGGCTTGAAACCGCTGCGGATGGTTGGGAATGATACATTTTTTGTTTCGTATAGTGCAGCCAGAAGATTATTTCGATCTGTCATCCAGATCTATCGTCATTGACATCGTGATTCCCTTGGTAGAAAAAAAAAAAGAGCTGGTTTTGTTCCAGTTGGACATTTTCCCCCCATCGGAAAACTCGTAAAATTCCTCGCTTTCGTCAAAATTCAACACTGCCGATGTCAGTTACACAAGCCTTTCCTGGGTATAGGTTTGCGTCAAATCCTCCAACGCTGGCGCTTCCTCAATTCAACCAAAATGACCTCAATACCACCAAAGTGCGAACGCTTTGGGCTGGATTGCGTACTATAGTTGCGTACGCTGTCTCCCCCTCCAATTGGGCGGGGTGCGTTTAGTAAAGCAACCAACCGGAGAAGGTGGAAATGTCGAGAAAAGAAGCGCTCAACAAACTCAGGGACGTTTTGCTGGTGCGACGAGAAGCGCTTCGAAAAGCATTGGATGGCGATTTAAGCCTTTTGCAAACACTTTCCCAGGAAGGTGGGGACGTCATGGATGCAGCCATGGACACCGCTCAAGACGAGATCAGTAGCCAATTGGTGGAAGTAGAGAGTCGGGAACTGTCGCAAATCGAAGACGCATTAAACCGCCTCAAGGATGGTTTGTACGGCGATTGCGAGCACTGCAGCAAACCCATCCCGCTGGCTCGGCTTCAAGCCGTACCCTACGCAACCATGTGCATTGATTGTGCGAGAAAGCAAGAAAAAAGCTCACCGAGACTTTATACTGGTCTGGATTCGACGCAGGCTTCCAATGCCTCTCTTTAGGGTGAGAGCGGACTGCTGATCAGTTTCGCAGTATCGCAAATCCACTTTGCGAAGCTGATTTTTCGTTGAGTGATTGCTGCCAAGCGAACCCGCTGCGGGTGGCTCCGCTAGTTTGCGGCTTTGCTTTTCACAAGAGGAATCCAACGTTCTTCACAGCCGCATACCTCAGTGATGCGTAGCCCAAACTTGTCCCCTACTTTGACCACTTCGCCCTGTGCCACGGCATTCCCGTCAATTTCGATGGTCAGCGGAGTTTCGCACGGCTTTTCGAACTGAATCATGACGCCGGGTACGAATTGCAGAATTCGTTCCACAGGCAATTGCTGGTGTGCGAGTGTAACGGCCACATCCGCTTCGATGCGAAGCAGACTCTTCCAGAACTCGACTCGAGCGGGGTTGTCTGTGGAATGCGATTTTGCAGTGGTCATAAAGAGCAACTACCGTCCAATGCTTGGTGGGTTGTTCGCAAAGAAATCCCTTGGACCACGATTGGTGTAATAGGGATAGGCGACTGCGGGAGCGGGAGCACCCGAGCCAACGCCAGGATCTTGACGATACTGACTGTGGGAGAGGTGAGATCCGTAGTCGGTGCCTCCGCGTTGCCAGCCTATTTTGCAGGGACGGCAGCCAATGGGGCCATTGCAACTGTTGCACTGGCGATGATTATGAAGCAGGTTGCAGCCGCTTGACATTGCAAGGGTGATACCGAAAAGGGCGATTGCGTAAATGCCACGTCTCATAACTTGATCCTTTGGTGTTGCTAAATGCTGGTCTTCATTTCCAGACTTGGTATTGGCGGTCTCGTGACGGACCAGCAACGGTATGATCGAAACAATTGGCACCATAAATCCAATCCTCCCAGCCAGCCCTGTACAGGTTACCTATCCTTCCAATTACCTGCGTTTTTGAGTCTTCACTTCGCCCGTTTGCAACACTCGGCTGATTTCCAGGAGCTAGCATTCCAAAAACCAAAATGGAATCGAAATCAGCGAGCTCCCCCATGATTTCTCGACTTTCAAAATGCCCCACGTTTTTATCGACTTGTTTGGAACAACTGCCTGCTTCGAATAATCGCCCGTGAACATCGAAATCCTTCAAACCCCGCAATCCCTTGAATCCATCCGAGATTCCTGGAAAGAACTCGCGCTGGCGAATCCATTTCGTCAACCTGAGTGGCTGCTTGCGTGGTGGACTCACTTTCAGTCCGAATCCGACATGTTGTATGTGGTCGTGGTTCGTGACGAGGAAGATCGCGTGCGGGCCATTGCACCTTGGTATCGAAATCGAACCACAGGCATCCTTCGGTTCTTAGGGGATGGCAAAGTCTGCACCGATCATTTGACGATCCTGATCGATCCCCGGTTCTACGATGAATCGATTCCTTCGCGAATCGCTGCGTTTTTGATGGAGCAATCCAAGCGGAAAGACGGGTGGACGTCCATCCACTTCGAGTCGATCGATTGCGTCGATCCTGTCATGAACGCATTCAAGCTGGCGATGCTAAAGCATGGTTGTCGATTCCACAGTTCGACATCGTCGAACACATGGCAAGTGGAACTGCCAAATGGCTGGGATCACTTTCTAGCAGGAGTTTCCAAAAACTCGCGAAAGACCTTTCGAAAGCGAGTCGCCGATTTGGAACAAGTCCGAGTTCGATGGGTCCATGACCATGTCGACCTCGAAGAATTCATGCCGGTGTTGATCGAGCTGCATCAGAAACGACGCAAGTCGTTAGGAGACGCCGGTTGCTTTGCGGACGCTCGTTTCGAAAGCTTTTTGCGAGAGGTCGCCAAAAGTCTTTTGCAACAGAACCAGCTACAAGCATTCTCTTTATGGCTCGGACAACGTCCTATTGCGGCCGACATCGGTTTTCGAACCCGCGACACATGGCTATGCTATCAGGCTGGGATCGATCCTGAGAAAATGGAACTAGAACCGGGGAAGCTTGCGAACATTTATATCCTTCGCAACGCAGAACGATTTGGCATCCAGACGGTCGATTTTCTTCGAGGCGACGAACCTTACAAGCACCAGTTAAAAGCGAATCCTTCACCTGCATACGACATGCAGTTTTCGCCTCCTGGTTTAACTGGGCGGATTCGATTCTGGGGTTGGCAACTCAAAGCAAAAGCACGTGAGCTCGTTGGGCAATGGAAACGAAAGTAGTTGGAAGGGTGTAGTGCAACTTGGCTAGCGGTTCGTTCGATGCCATTGAAACTCAAAATAAGCTTGCCTACGATCGTATGGCGAAAAAAGGTCACATTCTAGCGACCATCGTCAACAAGGAAGAATTGAACGAACCTCTGCGATCGATCGACACATCCGGTTGGCTAGGAAAGT
The DNA here is from genome assembly GCA_044359895.1 of Pirellula sp. GTDB lineage: Bacteria > Planctomycetota > Planctomycetia > Pirellulales > Pirellulaceae > JBKCUI01. Next base: position 31,882 of record JBIKLJ010000029.1, on the reverse strand, counting down.
CTATTTTTGGTTGGAACGTTTTGTGTCTCGGAGCAGCAGGAGGTCGCCATAGTGCTCTGTATCATGCGGCTGGGGCCAAGGTGACCGTTGTTGACATTTCCGAAGGAATGCTGGACCTGGACCGGTTTGTAGCCAAAGAACTGCAGATTCAGGTGAGATTGATCCAGGCCTCCATGGTAGATCTTTCCATGCTTCGCGATGGAGAGTTTGATTTGGTGGTGCATCCGGTAAGCACCTGCTATGTTTCATCGATAGCGTCTGTTTTTCAGGAGGTTTCGCGAGTGTTGAAACCGGGTGGGCTTTACATTTCCCAGCACAAACAACCCTCGAATTTGCAAACCTCGTTACGTCCAACTCAAGGCAAGTACTTCGTGGAAGTGGAAATCGGGCAAGCTGCAAGAAAGCTGGCTGAAAATGAAATCAGCCCTTTTCGGGAACCCAACACCATCGAGTTCGCTCATAGCTTGGAGTCAATCCTGGGGGGGATCTGCCGAAGCGGGATGCATATCGAGGATGTTACCGAACCGTTTCATGGAAAGAACGATGCAGAACCAGGTTCAATGGGCCATCGCAGTCGATTCATTGCTCCCTACATTCGCATCAAGGCCAGAAAACGGATTGCGGCTTCAGAACAGACCCGTCCGAAGCTTTTGATTCCGTAGCAACTGGAATTTCGCATCACACCCCGATGTCTTCGTTCCATAATTCGGGATGGAGCTTGATGAACTCTTGCATCAATGCGATGCAATCCAGGTTTTCAAGGATCGTAAGCTCAACCCCTCGGGTTCGAAGATAAGCTTCCGGACCTTGGAAGGTTTTGTTTTCCCCGATAACCACTCTGGGTATGCCGTAAAGGAGAGCAGTGCCGCTGCACATGTCGCAAGGGGACAGGGTGGAGTACAACGTGGAACGCCGATAATCCGCCCCTGAAAGCCTGCCTGCATTTTCAATGCAATCCATTTCTGCGTGCAAAATAGCACTTCCATTTTGAATGCGGCGATTGTGCCCTCGTCCAACAATCATGTTGTCGATTACCAAAATGGAACCGATGGGAATCCCTCCCTCCGCTAGCCCCAAACGGGCCTCTTCGATACTAGCATTCATGAATTCAAGCATGAGGTGCTCCACATAAAAAAGTTTCTGGAATTTTCAAACAGTGACCTAACGTGTCACCCTGATGATTCACATTTTCTTAACCCTAATAGCAATGGCGGTTTAGCGATGCTTGCCCCCAAAGCTTGGCCCATGTCGTCTTTTCCGCCCTTGGTTCCAAAGCGAGTCTGCATAAGAGGTTGCGCGAACCGCAAAGGAAAATTTGACACGCAGGCAAGATTCGGTACACTGCTCCTCAATGACGCAACATGTTGTGCAAGCAAATAGCTACTATACTACCTATAGTGGTCGCTAGCCGATTTGGAGCCGACGACAAAATCACCGTTCCGACCGGGTGATTGAGCCGTTGGCATGTGCGTCGGAAGCTTACCATAGGGTACGAAACCCCCGGTCGCAACGGAATTTTATCTACAGTCAGTAGCAAGGCAGCTAATCAGGTCGCGAAACCACGTAGCTGCATGCCTTTCATCATCAATTTGGACATTCACGAGGGAGCCGACGGAACTAATGGCAACAGTAGAAATGGGACGCGAGCACCGAGCCAAGTCACGAACCACTCACGAGGTACGTGGCAACCGAAATGGACTCAAAATCGAAAGTCGATTTTGCCCAACTGACGTGATGGACCCGTTTGACACCGTCAAATGGGAGACGCGCAGCGCAGCGATCAAGGACGAAAATGGAAAGGTACTTTTTGAGCAAACCAATTGCGAGATCCCTGCCGACTGGAGCCAACTTGCTACGAACGTCGTGGTGAGCAAGTACTTTTACGGTGATCCAACGAACTTGGAGGAAAGAGAGCGTTCGGTTCGGCAATTGATCCACCGTGTGACTCGCACCATCACCGATTGGGGCATGGCGGATGGATACTTTGATACGACTGAAGATGCAGAGCGATTTTACCGTGACTTGAGCTGGTTGTGCTTGCACCAGCACGGCGCCTTCAACTCGCCCGTGTGGTTCAACGTTGGACTTTACCAGCAATACAATGTGACAGGAACAAAGTGCAATTGGCACTATAACGTAGAATCAGGCCAAGTCGAACAACCTGAAAATCCCTACGAATATCCTCAGGGTTCTGCTTGCTTCATCCAAAGCGTGGATGACAACATGGAAGACATTATGCGCCTCGCGACCAGCGAAGCCATGCTGTTCAAGTTCGGTTCGGGAACGGGAACGGACTTGTCAACGATTCGCAGCAGCCGAGAAAAGCTATCTGGTGGCGGCAAGCCCAGCGGGCCACTTTCTTTCATGCGAGTGTACGACCAAATTGCAGCTGTGGTGAAGTCGGGTGGCAAGACACGCCGTGCTGCTAAGATGCAATCGCTGAAGGTCTGGCACCCGGATATTATGGAGTTTATCGAGTGCAAGTGGAAGGAAGAGCAGAAGGCTCATGCCCTGATTCGTGAAGGCTACGAATCGAACTTCAACGGAGAGGCCTATTCGTCCGTGATGTTCCAAAACGCGAACCTTTCCGTTCGAGTGACCGATGAGTTCATGAATGCGGTTGCCGAGAACAAGACTTGGAAGACACGTTGGGTTAGCGACAAGTGCGACCAAGAGTCTCCTACTTACCAAGCCAAGGAAATCCTGCGTCGCATGTCCGAATGCGCTTGGCACTGCGGCGACCCTGGGGTTCAGTACGACACGACTATTAACAAGTGGCACACCTGCCCCAATAGTGGCCGGATCAATGCAAGCAACCCATGCTCCGAGTACATGTTCTTGGACAACACAGCTTGTAATCTTTCTTCGATTAACTTGATGAAGTACCGACGCGAAGATGGATCCTTTGATGCTGAAGGGTTTACCGCAACGTGCCGGTTGTTCTTCATCGCTCAAGAGATACTGGTCGATCATGCGAGCTATCCAACTGATCGCATCGCTCACAACAGCCATTTGTTCCGACCGCTTGGTTTGGGCTATTCCAACATTGGATCCCTGATCATGACCAGCGGAGCACCCTATGATTCGCCGGCTGGCCATTCGATGTGTGGGGCTATCACAGCCTTGCTTCACGGCGCTGCCAACTTGGCAAGTGCGGAAATCGCGGGTGTGGTTGGACCATTTGCTGAGTATCCAGACAACGCAGAACCGATGCTCCGCGTCATGCAGATGCATCGTAATGCCGTCGAACAGATCGATCCAAGTGGTCCTTCTTATCTGAAGGATGCCGCTCGCAATATCTGGGACAATGTACTGGAATTGGGGAATCGCAACGGCTTCCGTAATGCGCAATCGACCGTCCTTGCACCGACGGGCACCATCAGTTTCATGATGGATTGCGACACGACAGGGGTTGAACCCGATATCGCGCTCGTGAAGTACAAGCAACTTGCGGGTGGCGGTATGCTCAAGATTCTCAATCGTTCGGTTTCACTTGGGCTTCGAACCCTTGGCTACAACGAAGAGCAAATCGTTGCGATCGAAAAGTTCATCAGCGAGAAGGACACCATCGAAGGTGCTCCACACTTGAAGGACGAACACCTACCGGTTTTTGATTGTGCATTCACACCTGCCAACGGAACGCGAAGCATTCGCTGGCAGGCGCACGTCGAGATGATGGCGGCCGCTCAACCCTTTTTGTCGGGAGCTATCAGCAAGACGGTCAACATGCCAACCGACAGCACGGTGGATGATATCGCTCAGGCTTACTTCTGGGGCTGGGAACTTGGTTTGAAAGCCATCGCCATTTATCGCGACGGATCCAAGCAAAGCCAACCGCTGTCGACCAAGAGCGAAACCAAGAAGGCCGAAGATGCAGCGGCAGCCGCTGTCGTCGAAAAGATCGTCTACAAGCCACGTCGGGAACGGCTGCCCGATACTCGCAATTCGGTAACTCACAAATTCAGCATCAGCGGTCACGAGGGGTACATCAGCGTTGGCTTGTACCCTGACGGACGACCGGGCGAAGTCTTTATCACGATGGCCAAAGAAGGAAGCACCATCGGCGGTCTGATGGACAGCTTTGGTACAGCGACCTCCATCTCGTTGCAGTATGGTGTTCCGTTGGAAGTCCTTGTCAGCAAATTCAGCCACACGCGGTTCGAACCGATGGGGCATACTACCAACCCGGACATCCGAATCGCCAAGAGCTTGGTGGATTATATTTTCCGCTGGCTCGGCTTAACCTTCTTGGATAGCTACCGCGAGGAACAGAAAGCCAAGTCAGAGATGCTTGGACAGCCTGCGACTCCGGTCGCTGTAACAGCCAAACCGAAAAGCAATCTCACCACAGCTCCGGTAAACGGAAACGGTGCCGATGTAGCCGCCAGCGGTGCCTACACCAAGGCACGGTTTGTTGGCTTGGGTGATTTGACCGGCAAAGCGAACCTAACGGCAACTGCGAAACAAGAGTCTCGCGATGGTCAATTCGCCGGTTTCCAAAGCGATGCTCCAAGCTGTGACAGCTGTGGCTCCATCACTGTACGCAATGGAAATTGCTACTTGTGCCACAATTGCGGGAACAGCCTAGGCTGCAGCTAACGCTGAATGCTGCAAAGCATCGCACCGTTTGTGCGATCGATGACAACACGTCCTCTGGTTCTGCCAGAGGACGCACTGATTAACGGAAACGCTGATCAACAAATACGCAGATCGATCGCCGCCAGCGAATTCATGCGTTTGACTCAACGCAAGTCAAAGCGGCCGATAGAGACATTTTCTACCTAGCTTTGTTCTGGCTTTTCTTCGTGCTCGCGCTCGTGCTCAGCATCGCGGTGCTCGTAATCGCCGATCTCTCAAGCTACGTTTTCTGTTCCCTTCGGTGAGCACGAACAAAAGCTCGACATTTTCGATGGTATGCCAGCGCAACTGCCAGGCAGTCTCGATCTACCAGATGCTAGCCGCTTCAAGCTGCTTGGTAGCTTGTTCCGCCCAACCGCGATTCGCAGCAGGGGATGCAGGGCTGGGATGTAAAATCCGGCTAATTGCGATGGCAGCCAATTTCTTATCGAGCTTGCAAACTCGTTTCAAGCAATCTTCTGCGTAGGCACCGACCCCGACCGCGTATTCCGGTTGGACCAGCAACAAACATGCTTTCAAATGCGCATCGCACAATGCGTCCAGAGGTTGCGATTCCGCCACCGGAAGCTTGTCCGGGGTAATATTACGTGCCCCCGCATCCATAAAGACCAACGGGCAGTAGTTGGACACGAAGTGCGAATCAAAAAATTCGTCCACGTCTTCATACCTGGATGAAAACAGTCCCCATAAGCGCTTCCCAGAAACCTCGCTGCGCGTGCACTCAAATCCTTCGATGGGGCGTTTCGGATGTTCGAGAACAGGCTTGCCAACCTTGGTATCGATCTGCAAATAGGATTTCACAGAATCGATTTCTCCGAATGGAACACCGGTTTGCGCCATCCCCCAGGGACCAGGATTCATTCCCAAGAAAAAAACGCGAGTCTTGGGCCTCGCGAATTTTTGCAGATACATTTCGTGAGCTGGCCATGCGTACTGCAAGGGATTGTAAACCCAATCTACCGGTGACGAGAACTGCAGTTGGTCCAGAGACTTTCTCAGTTGTTTTGCCAGCTTGATCAATCCAGTCGCGGTTTTATTCATTCGGCCATTGTAGGAAAACAAAAACACCCTGCCAATTGGCAGGGTGTTTGTATTGTTTCTAGCAAATCGATCGAATCGACTAGAACGTGAACAGCATGTCGCCACCGATTGCGGTTTGGCTCGAGGCACCGTTTTCGTTGAAACCGAATCGCTCACGATCCCAAACCCAACGTGCTTCTGGACGGAACATCAAGTTCGAATTGACCTTGTAGTTCAAACCAAGCGTGTAGTTGTAAAGATCGCCGTTTTGAACAGGGTTTTGATTTTGGACGAAACCCGCACCGCTGAAGTTAAACCATTCAAAGCGGTTTCCGATGGATACACAATCGTTGACCTTGTAGATCAAGTAGTTGATGTTTCCAAAGGTATTTCGCTGAGTTGTACCACCGACATTGTTGGTGTACAGAACGTCAGTTTGCGAAATGAATGTCCACTTTTCCGACAGGTTGGCTGTCAAGATCACGTTGTGAACAGCACCCTTTTCCTGAACGGCACCAACTGCATCGCCGAATCGGCCAAGAACAGTTGTGTACAAGAAAGTGAAGGTGTCATTCAGCTTGCGTTTGATACCGCCGATGTATGCATCACCGTTATCGTCGAAAGCACTGTCCCAGCCCATAACGTAACCGTTATACAGCTGTGTGTCAGCATCGAGGTTGTAGGTGGTCAATGCACCGCTGTGTGTAAATGGCTCAGCGTTGTAGAACGTGAACTGACGGCTGTAGAAGAAGTTTCCGGTCGATTGAACCACTTCATTGCCAACGATCGTGAAGAAGTGACCGACTTTCACGGACAAATCTCCCATGGCAGCTTCACCGTACAACTGTGGAATTGCATGGCCGTAACCACCATTTCCAATGCCGTTGTCCCATGACTGGTCCCAGTTGCCATTGGCTGTTCCGAAGGCTTGTGTGTCCGGAGCATCTGTACCGTAGACGTAATCGATACGCCCACCGAGCCCTAGACCTTCGCTTCCATCGGCAATCTTCTCAGCGTACAACCACTGCTGTCCGAGCTGAACTCGTCCGTCGTAATTGTTGAAGCTACCGGGATTGGATCGGTCATGGTAGCCAACGCTGGTCCATCCACCCACGTTGATTCCGCAAATCCCATCTGGAACCAACTTGAATGGTTCGCCCAGGCAGCATTCACCGCCGAAAATACCGCTGAGAATACCTGCGGATCCGCATCCGCCATCGCAGCTGTTGTCGCCGCAACCGCAGTTCGCCAAGGCGTCGCAGCTGCTGCCCTTGCCGTCGCAAATGGCTGCAACGTCGCATGCAGGTGTATTGTCACAGCAAGCCGACGACGATTTTGCATCGCTTGCGGAAGCAATCGGTGCAGGTGCTTGGGCTGCTGGTGCTGCACCGTCTTGGTAATAGCTGTAGTAGGATGCTGGGTAATAGCGAGGAGCTGTTCGGTTAGACTGACCGAAGGCCGTTCCCGCAAAACAAGCGCTTGCAATCATTGCACTTAGCGCAAATTTGCTCATTTTCATAGTTCTGGAACTCCTATCCTGAACAAGGGACGCACTGGCGTATCAAAACGGCCTAACAAAAAGGGCCATTCTTCGTTAATGTTGATCTCGTCCAAGAACTGGAAGACAGGCCTCGTGCCTCTCGGGAGAGAGAGAGTCGTAGCTGGTCCATCCGTGAACGCTATTCATGTTTCGTTATCGGAGCATCAACTCGGAAAAATCCACGTGAAGAATTGGTCATGCTACGACTACTACAATAGGAATTCGCAAAACTGGTAAACTGTGCCGATTGCGAAAACAATACGCCCCGACAACACCGAGACAAAAGACTTATGCAGGAATTCGATTATCAACTACGCCCACGAATTCTCTATGGACCAGGGACTCTGGATCGACTCGGATCCTTGGCCCTGGAGTTCCACGGGAGACGTGTTCTGGTTGTCAGTGATCCCGGAGTGGTGAATGCTGGCATTTTTGAGAAAGGCCGAGCGAGTCTTGCGAGTTCCGGCTTCGAGGTCCAAGGATTTCACGACCTGCAAGAGAACCCTACCACGGCTCATGTCGAGCAAGGCCTGCGTGTAGCACAAGCGTTTCAGCCCAATCTCATCGTGGGACTGGGCGGAGGTTCCAGCATGGATTGCGCAAAAGGAATCAACTTTGTTTATTCTTGCGGCGGACAAATGCGCGATTATTGGGGAGTGGGAAAAGCGACCTCGGTAATGCTGCCGATGATTGCAGTTCCGACCACTTCGGGCACGGGCAGCGAAACTCAGTCTTTTGCTTTGATTAGCGATGCCGAAACCCATGTCAAGATGGCTTGTGGCGATCCTAAAGCAGCATGCCGAATTGCAATTCTCGACCCAGCCTTAACGGTGACTCAACCCACTATGGTGACCGCCTTGACCGGTATCGATGCCCTAACGCACGCGCTCGAAACGTACGTTTGCAACCGAGCCAATCCCATGTCGGCGTGTTTCTCGCGGGAAGCATGGCGTCTCCTCTCGAATGCATTTACGAGCGTTCTCGAAACCCCTGGAGATCTCGAAGTAAGAGGTGAAATGCAGTTGGGAGCTTGCTTTGCTGGCATGGCCATCGAAGCCTCCATGCTTGGTGCCGCTCATGCCCTAGCGAATCCACTTACAGCCACTTTCGGAGTGCCTCACGGGCAAGCAGTGGGGGTGATGATGCCGCATGTTGTTCGATTCAACAGTCGTCAAGTCGAAGCCAGATATGCTGAGCTTCTTCAATTACTCACGCCAGACCAACTTGCTAAGGTTCCGGATCAAGCTCAGAACGAGCTCTCGGCTGGAGCGAGAATTGCATCTTTGTTTCAATGCTGGCTTTCCCGTGCTGGGCTAGTGACCTCTTTAAGCCAACTTCCGCAATGGCCAAGGCATTTCGCTAATGATGCGATAGCTCTGGAAGCAACCATTGGTTCGTTAGCCGCATCCGCTCAGAAACAGTGGACTGCGACCTTCAATCCGCGTGTTACTTCGGAAAAAGACATGCAAGGGTTATACCTTGCGGCACTTTAACCCGGCTTCTAAGCACATCGCCACTGCTAAGCCGTACCAATCAGCTACTTGAGTGCCAATCGCCGCGCTCTCACCTTGCGTTGACAGACTGTGAATTGCTACAAAGACCTCGGTTTTCCGCATAAGATTCATCAACGCAACTTGGGAAATAGCTTTCCTGGTTCTCGAAGCTGTTGGTGAAATCGATCCATCAACTGCCCCCAGTTTGAATGCACTCAGTTTTCATTCCATCCTCCATGCGTTGCGTCGCGTGCGTTCGATTTGCCATGCTTTTGGCGTTTGGATTGCTCGCTATGGTGGGCTGCGCAGCCAACTCTAAAATCCAGCGAAAGACGGTTGGCGACCTTTACCGAGAGGCGCTCCGGGACTCAGAATCGCGACCGGCCGTCGTACGTCCCAATTTCAATAGTGGGGTTTTTGTAACGGACGCTAGCTCAACACCAAAATCTCAACCATCGGATGGAACGCCGATTTTGAATCGGAATCCGGCCACTCCAGCCGCTTTTCCCACAGCAACCTCCAACGAGCCATCTCTTTTTTCGCTACCTATTCCTTTGTTGCCCGAAAGTCAAGTCGCCCAAGCAAGTTCCAGTTTTCCAGTCTCATCTTCTGTTTATCAAGCAGTCACACTTGCACCGCTAGACGGAGACTTGGTGAACGAGATCTTTGACCAAACGGATATTGGAGAAGCGATTCAAGTTTTGGCAACGAATTGCAACAAGACGGTGGTTGTCGACGATTCAATTGGAGGCGTTACCAGTGTCCAGATCACCAACGAGCCTTTTGACATAGCGCTTGCGAAAGTTCTAGCACCTCTTGGACTCTACTTTGCCGAATCGGATGGAACGTACTACGTTGCGAGCTCCGAACCTGATTCTCCTTTATTCTCCAAGATTGCAAAGCGATCCCAGTATTCGCCAGTGCATCACGATGTGAAAAGCCTGATTGGTCTGTTGCCTCCACGCTTCAAAAAATATGTGAATACGTCGGATACTCGCAACCTGATTCTCATTGATGCTCCACCAGATATTGGACAAGAGATCGCCGTTCGAATTCGGGAAATTGATACTCCTGTCACGCAGGTCGAACTAGAAGCGATCGTTTGCGTCGTTGCCCCTGACAGCGGGTTCCGATTCGGTCTCGACTGGAATCACGTGGTTGGTATCAACGGAGTCGACTCGTTCAAGGCCGGCCTAACTGGTTTGACATTTAGTGGTAACACGAGCCCAACGGGTGCACGAAATGCCTTCTCCGATTTTGCAGTCACCTCCGCTTTCGTCCGGTTGCTTGCCCAGGAGGGGTATGTCACCATTCGGGCGGCCCCGCGGGTGACCACGAAGGATGGAGAAAAAGCGAATATCGCGATCAATCGCGAAACGTTCTTCAGTATCCAAAACTCAACATCATCAGCGTTCTTCACTCCGCAAATTCAAAAGGTAGAGGCGGGAATTAGTCTCGAAATCACCCCGCGTGTTCATGGTGATATGATCTCCGTTCAAATCTCGAAAGCGGAGGTAAGCGAAGACATTCGAACCAGCGATGTTCGGCCTGAATTGACATCCAACCCCTACCCGATCATCAACCGCCGAACGGTATCCACCAGTGTGAATGTCCCAGCGGGTCATACAATCGTTATAGGTGGCTTAGTCCAACGCCAGACGGTCGAACGCATCAATCGCATTCCCGTTTTGAGCAGAATACCGCTAGCTGGCAAGCTTTTCCAAACTATTGAAAAGCAGGAACAAGATGCGGAAGTGGCGATCTTTATTTCACCCAAGATTGTGGTTGATAATTACGCTTGCATGGAAGAGTCTTTGTCTCCTAGTACAGCCCCCATACTACAAGCCCCCTAACAGACATGCCTTTCCATCGACTCGCATCGACCTCGCACCTCGTACTTTTTGCAATTGTCTCTATCGCTTTGGTCTGCCCAGCATCCGCTCAAGATAGCAAAAAAGGAGTTGGGGCTCGGAAGACCGAGAATCCGAGGGTGATAGCGGTCACGGAATCGTTCGAACCTGCTTTTCGAATCGAGCCGTTGTCCCATAACTTGGTTGGGCAATCGGGTGCTGTTACTAGCTTTGAGTTTTCGCTTGAATCGGCGAACCGTGAAACGGAAATTGAAGTGGTGCCTGTAGGCCTTCGGCAAGAAGTCTCAGGCCTCATTCTGCACGATCCGAATGCGCCGCAAGCCGACTTGATTCGATTGAGTACTCCGACTCGTATGATGCTGTCCGCCAATACGCCTGCAAAAATTCAGGGGTTCGTTCAGTTCCCGAGGGGAGAAGCCAAATACCATTCCATCGGTATCCTTGTCAAAGATATTGGTGCCGCCGAAAGACTCGCCGCCAACAACGACCCTTCTAAGAAAGCAACCAAGGCAACGATCCAGTTCGTTACGCAGTACGTTCTAAGACTGGATTTGGAAATGGAAAACGCACGCGGCGAGAACCCGAACGTTCTGGAACTGGAGAAACTTGACTTGGTTCCTTTTGAAGGTCGCCCGAAGCTAATCGCACAAATTCTGAATCCCTCCGATTCGACCTTTGAATATGAAGTGCGGGCGAAGCTGCGTTCTTCGACCAGCGATCGTAATGCTCGCTCCATTCGACTCGTTATGCCGATTCGGGAATTTTCCGAATCGGAGGAACGGTTCGTTGGGAGAATCCTTCCTAAAAGTCGCGTTCGAATGATCGAGTTGTTGCCCGAAGCGATTGCAAGCGGAACTTACGAGGCGGATGTAGAAATCATGCTCGGTGAAAAGGTTTTGTCCAGAAAAACGCAATCGATCACAGTTGACGCGTCAGACTATCCTGCTCAAGAAGTGCTTATTGCACAGCTGGGAAAAGAAGTGCAAGTATCACCCGCTCAAATTGAATTATCGCAATTGCGGGGAGGCAGTCGACGCTCGACAATCCTGCTGAAGAACAATGGCAAGGATACGAAATCCATCTCGGTTGCTGCGAATGACGGGACCGGCTTGGCGTTACCGTCTGCCACTATTCAGCCCGACAAGTTTACGCTTCCACCTGGTGGAAGTCGAAAGATCTCTATCACTCTGAAGAGCCAACTGGATGCACACGAAGCGATTGTTTTTGGAACTATCGATTTCCAAGCAAGATCCGATCGCAAAGATTTTGACGAAACTCGAAAGCTACCGATCGCTTTACTAATGAAGAAGTCGTCGGCTCCGAATGCCAAGCTTTCTTCGGTGCAGTGGGACTCGTTATCCAAGCATCCCGCGTTTCGTTGTGCTGTTAGCAACGAAGGCGAATCGCATTTGGCCATGAATGCTCGACTCACCATCTCTGGCGAGAATGGGGAACGAATGCAAATCCCTGGCGGATTCGGCAAGTGGCTGATGCCTGGCGAAACGGCAAAGCTAGAATTTCGTCTGGAACAACCTCTTGCACCCGGGAAGTACCAAATCAAATGCGAATTGCAACAAGGGGATCGCCCAATTGTGACGGAGCAAATCTTTGAGGTGAACGACATGGAAACGGCCAAGTCGGGTAGACCGATTGCGACCCGCCCCAAGTAGTAAAACCGTTGCAGAGCTTTTGCCTGACAAAGAGAGCACTACGTGAACGATGAGATTCTGCACTTCGCAGTGTTCCCGGGGGGACGGAGATAGTGCTGAAGCAAAGGTAAAATAGCCATGCCCCAAGAAAAGCAGTCACAGGAATGGACCATCGAATCTTCTAGTCGCTCGCGGAAAAAGATGTACTTCCCTAAGAGGATGAGACCGCATGAATGAAGTTGGCCAGTTGGGTGGAGAATTGTTTCCTGTTGACAAGATTCCCAGGCTGGTGAAATATTTGGCCCGGCGAGGGATCCACGTTCATGAATCGATAAACGGCAGTTTCGACGGTGTGCGTGGCGTGATGACGTTGCCACGCAACCCGACAAAACTGAATGTACGGCACGAACTGTCGCACATGCTCGATTACCGCAAGTATGGCGACGACTGCTATAAGTTGTTTACGTCGGCGCAGCGTGAGCAAATGGTGCTTGAAAGGCTGAAAAATAACCGAATTTGGGATAAACTAAATGACGAAGAACGCGATTAGTCGTTGAAATACCCGTCCACAAGGCCATAATCGAAAGGCTGAACATATGAGCACGACTACAAAAATTGAATTGGCTGTTGAGATTGCTGAGCGGTCGATAACAAATGATGGGCATGGTCATGGACCATGTCTTTCCGTTAGGCTGGTTGGCGATTCATCCAAGGATCAATGGGAGGTCGAATTTGCATACGAGGGCTTGGCAGATCGTAGCCCTACCACGGACCCTAGCTCCATCGTACTTCTTGTAGATTTGAAGACGGAGGAGGTTACAACCGTCAGCTTGATGTAGAGCCTTGCCCCAAATCCGGGAGCACTACAGCTTGGCTCTTGGAACTCTTCCCCAGACGTAAATGGTCGGCGCGTTTACGAGCGAAACGATTTGTTTGACCTGCATGCCGTTGACGCCAATATTGATGCGGAAAAATCGTTTCGCCGTTGGTGTTGCAAAAACGGGCAAGATCGGGCAAAGGGGCTGCAGCCATGAGTGACATTTCGATGTTCGAGAGTTTCGTCGAGGCAAACCGAGAGATTTGTGTTGTAGGCAAGCCTGCCAGCGATGAGTTGATTCGACTTGCTGAGAATTTTTTGGAATTGACGTTCCCAAGGGACTACCGAGATTTCCTACGATCCCTCGGCACTCTTTCTGTGGGGCCGCTAGAGTTTTTGGGCATCACAGGTCCAGAATTTCTTGACTCGTCAATACCGAATGGAATTTGGTTTACAGCGAAGAAGCGATTGCAGTTAAGGTTGCCGCATCATTTCGTCGTTTCGTTGAACAACGAAGACGTCGAATACTATTGTATTGACACTTCAGCTGTGGCGATTTCAAGAGTTGTTGTTTGGAATGTTGTTTCGCGTGAAGTCACAGCGACAAAAAGTGATTCGCTTTTCGATTGTGTGCTGACTGAGTCAAGAGATTTCGTGTAGTCGAAATTTGTCGCCCCAAATAGATCAAGCTTGGGGGGGATCGCACTTTCGAAACGGGAATTAGCTTTAGCAACAATTCGCTCAAGTCGAGTGCATCCTGATTGGGAATCAGTTAAAATGGACTTCCCGCCCTTTCGGTCCGATCCTTTCTACCCTCCCTGAACATAGGTCATCATGCATCCCTCGAGACATTTGCAGCGTCGTCCGTTTCTTCAAGGTTTAGCCGCTGCCGTTGGCGGGTCGGCGGTTGCGTCCTCCTCCTCCCTGAAAGCGAAGTCCGCAAACGATCGTTTGAATCTTGCTTTTGTTGGTGTGGGTGGGCGAGGTGGTGCAAATCTGGAGGAACTGATCAAAGACGGAGGCGTCAATGTTGCGGCGATCTGCGATGTGAACGGAAACACGCTTGCTCAAGTGGGCGAACGTTTCCCCATGGCAACGAAGTACACCGACTTCCGACGGCTCATGGACGCTCTTGCGGATATCGATGCCGTTGTCGTAAGCACTACCGAACACACTCATGCGTTTGCTACCTTGCCAGCCCTTCAAATGAAGAAGCCTGTGTACTGCGAAAAACCGCTTACCTACAACATTCAAGAATCTCGTCGCATCATGCAAGAGGCCGAACAGGCCAACGTGGCGACGCAAATGGGAACCCAGATCCACAGCCTGCCAAACTATCGCCGAGTTGTTGAACTGATTCAATCGGGGGCGATCGGCAATGTCTCCGAAGCCCATGTTTGGGTCTCCCGAGCCTGGGGACTGCAAAGCAAACAGGATGCCGCCGCAAACGGGGACATTGTTAGCGTCACGGAACGGCCTCAGGAAAAGGTCGAAATACCGAAGGGGTTGGATTGGGACCTGTGGATCGGGCCTGCACCGATGCGTCCCTATCATGACGTCTATTTCCCCGGACCAAAGTGGTATCGCTGGTGGGACTTCGGCAATGGAACGATGTCCGATTTAGGCAGTCACATGAACGACCTTCCTTTTTGGGCTCTTAAGTTAGATGCCCCCAAAACCGTGGAAGCCTTCGGTGAATCGGCCCATCCGGAAATTGCTCCAGCTTCCATGTCCGCCGTTTACGAATACGCGGCTCGTGAAAAGATGCCCGCCTGCAAGCTATTTTGGTATCAGGGAACTCACAAGCCCACCATTTGGAAGGAGAATGGCATACCAAAATGGGATTATGGCGTCCTGTTCATTGGCGACAAAGGAATGCTCCTTTCCGACTACGGACGTCATCTGCTGCTACCAGAGGACAAATTCGTCGACTTTAAACGCCCTGCCCCGTTCATTCCGGACTCGCCAGGACAACAACAAGAATGGCTCGACGCGATCCGCAATGGCACCCCGACCGGAAGCCCATTTAGCTATTCAGGGCTCCTTACCGAAGCCAATCATCTCGGAAACGTTGCATTTCGAGCTGGCAAAAAGCTCCAGTGGGACTTTAAATCCATGAAAGTTACTAATTGCCCTGACGCCGATCCGTTTATCAGTCGTACGCCCAGAGCTGGGTGGTCCCTGAGCTAAGTTCGATTTGAATGCAAAGATTTGGTTAGATTCGAGGCGAAATAAACAAGTTGGGATTGGTGATGAGTGGATCCGTCCACTATCTTATCGTTTTCCGATCCTTTCGAGCGACCAGCAGATTGCTTTTCCCGAGCGAGCGCCCACTTCTCCTTCTGGTACTATGCGTCTAGGTTCCGACTTTTTCGGGACGGCATCGAGATTCGTTTACACCTACGTTGAGAAATGCATGCGGAACCCAAAAGAATTGCTGGTAGCCTCCAAAGCGTTTACATCTGAAACACGCTGGCTGAGCTGGCTGCATCTCATTGTTGCATTATCGATTTATTTGTTCACGCTAGCTATTGCTTGTTCGTCTCTACCATTGTTCGTTCGTATCCTTAGCAGCTGCGTAAGCGGTTTAGTCATTGTGCGATTGTTCATTATCTATCACGATTTTAACCATGGAGCCATCCTGAGAAAATCGTGGTTGGCATCGGGGATCCTGAAGCTTTATGGCCTTTTGGTTTTAAGCCCTTCCAGCGTCTGGACTCACTCGCACGATCACCATCACAAACACAATTCTCGCTCGTCTGGTAACAATACCGGGTCGTATCCTCTGATGACGCGCGATGAGTACCTCAAGGCGAGTCGTTGGAAACGGTTTGTTTACGCTTTATCCAGGCACCCAATCACTGTTTTCTCTGGATACCTAACTGTTTTCTTGTATGGCATGAGCCTAAGGTCGTTCTTCCTTCATCCGCTCAAGCATCTGGACGCCGGCTTAGCGATTCTTCTTCATGTGGGGTTACTTTATTTATGCCTCACCCAGGGGGTCGATGTTTTGATGCTTGCGATGATTGTTCCACTGACAATCGCTTGCGGCCTGGGGGCTTATCTCTTTTATGCACAGCATAACTTCCCCTCGTGCATACTGCACAAACGCGAAGATTGGCATTACACACTTGCAGCCCTAAAATCTTCCAGCTTTATCCGAATGAGCGGAATGATGCACTGGTTCACGGGAAACGTAGGATACCACCATGTTCATCATTTGAACGCCAAGATTCCTTTCTATCGCTTACCAGAAGCCATGGCAGCCTTGGAAGAACTCCAGTCGCCAGGCACCACTTCGCTGCACCCTCGTGACATTGTTGCATGCTTTCGACTCAAGGTTTGGGACGTAGACCGAGGGCACTTTGTATCCTTTCGTGAAGCTGCAAACGCGTTGTAAGTGGCATGGCTCGTCCTAGGTTTCTTGTCCCTTTATTGAAATCAGCAGGAACAGTTTCTCTTCCGGAAGAAGAAGCTCACCACGCGAGCAGAGTTTTGCGATCTCAACCGGGTGACATCGTTGTTCTGTTCGACGGCAAAGGGAACGAAGCGACAGCGACTATCGAATCCGTTTCGAAACGAAGCGTCGAAGCTGCTATCCAAACGTATGACTTCGCGCCCCGCGATCATATGGGGCGACTGAACTTTGCAGTCGCTGTTCCCAAGGGGGATCGACAAAAAAGCACCGTTGAGAAGTTGGTCGAACTAGGTGTGGATTCGCTAACACCGCTCGTGACATCTCGCGGAGTTGCCGTGGTGGATGAATCCAATGTCGATCGGCTCGCTCGTTATACGATCGAGGCTTGCAAGCAATGCGGACGCAATCGTTTGATGACTGTCGGCACCTCCTTGACCTTGAACCAGCTCAACATTTCCCAGCCCCATTTACAAACATGGATTCTGCATCCGGACCTTCCTGGGACCAAGTGTTATTCCATCCGTGATGCATGTCAGCTTGAGATGGCCTACCCGCCACAGCAGTTGCTCTTCCTGGTAGGGCCCGAGGGTGGATTCACCGACGAGGAAGTCGCTCTGGCGGTTTCGTTGGGCGCCAAAGTGCTAACGCTTGGCAACCGCATCCAGCGAGTAGAAACCGCGGTTTCGACCGCTGCAGTACTTGGCAGCCTGTGGCTTTCAGGGTCGTAACACACCAAGATGTCGTAGTATTTCGATCGTCTTTCTTTACTTGATTGCGATCACAAATTGCGGTGGATATCATGGTTTGGCTTTAAGGATGACAAAAGATCTGGGCTCGTTTTGCCTTCGGATCTTGCCTTCGAATCCGCCCATATCATGTTTCCTTCGCCTGAGGATCAAATGCTGCATCAGACATTCGATGATTTCGCAACCAATCGAGTTGACGCTAGTCAAAAGCTTTGGTGGGTTCGCCAACTTCTATGGGCTTGTTGTTTGGTTGGGTTGCTCGCTTCGCTGGAGATCTCCACCGCGCATGCTCAAGACAAGCTGGAAAAGCTAAAAGAGGGCGAGCAAGTGGAAGTCTTTTTCCTGAATGAATGGCAACCGGGTGTTGTGATTGCAACCGACAAGAAGGGAAACGCTCGCGTCGAATTCGAGTTTGCTGCTGCCAAGCAGACTCAGGATTTTCTTCGAGCCGCGATCCGTCGTCCCTACGAGAACGGCGCGATCGTAGCCACCCGAACCTACAAAGATAAATCCGGAAAGCATAGCATTGTTGCCGCAGTGATCGCGATCACCGATACCGAAGTGCGTTTAAGAAAAAGTGACATGACCGAAAAGGATCTGCCACTGACCAGCCTTAGCGATGCCGACCAGAAGTACCTTCAAGGATTGATCAAAAAGGGGCTTCCTAAGAAAAAGAAATTGCCGCTCAAGCGTTCTCCGAACGCAAGAACGTGGACACTCTCCTCGGGCGAGACTGTGGATGGGGACTTTGTTGAATTGAAAGGCAATCAAGTTGTGATTCGGCAGTCCGATGGATCAGAAAAGCAACTGGCGATGGGCATGCTCTCTCCTACCGATAGAAGTTATGCGATTCAAAAAGCTGCGGCTGGTGGGCTCGCTGGTTCCAATTCCGCACCAGGCGATCTCAGCATGCCTGGCGATATAGGTTCAAGCGACGATGACAATCTCATGGCTGGTGATGCCGCCGGAATAGGCGACGAACCGCAATCCTCTTCTCCACCAGCCAAAGAGCTTAAGGCACAACTGCTGAAAGTTGATCGATGGGGATTTGAACCGGACGCCATCGATCGCGCCAAAGTCGTGGATCGAATCGATCTTGGACAACTGCAAAACTTCCCGTCCTCCGTCGTAACTTCGGACGGAAGCAAGATGCTTGCCTATTCTGGCTCTGGGAAAAGTGAGTTTACTTTTATTGATTTAACGACCGGTAAGATTTCGAAAAAGAATCAGAACGTTCGCTGCATTCCCAAAGCAATCAGCCCGTCGGGTAAGTACTACGCTGGGGTAGAGTCCAATTCGAACAGTTTCGAATGGAGTATCTTCGAAACAGAAACAGGGAAAAGCATTTGGAACGAATGGACGCCCTATGGTGTTGGTCGCGATGTGATGCATACTCAGTTTTTGGACGATGAACACCTCGTAACTGTCAGCCCGAACGGCGATCTTGGCGTCTGGAGCATGAACACGAAGAAGATTGTTTGGTGGATCAACATGCGAGCGACCTGCATCCCCGCGGTTAGCCCAGGTGGAAAGTACATCGTGATTCACACGAATGATCGGCTAGTCGTTCTTGTCGGAGCCACCGGAAAGGTTGTTTCGCAAATGGCTTCCAATCCTGTGGGGATCCGAATCTTAGCCATAGATGATAGCTGCCAGCGCCTTGCCGGCCTTGGAAACGGATTGGCCCGATTCTGGAATCTCAACGACGGAAAAATCGTTTCGGAGTTCGGGATCGCATCCGCAGTTCTGGATCCAACCATCGCGATTTGGCTTACGCCGACTCAAGTTGCAGTAGGAGGCACCAAGACGCAGCGACTGATGGGCCAGTTTGATCTGGTGGATATCTCCATTTCCGGTTCAGCATCCTGTTTTTATACATCGAACAGTCATGAATCGGCTTGCAACGGGTTCCTTTCATTTAGCTCACTTCAAGGTGGAACCTCACTGGTGCTTACCCCGAAACTACCAAGCGATCCCATGAATGCGACCGCCGAACAGTTCTTGTCGAACCTTGGGATCAATCTTGAACCGGGTAGCCCAGTACAAATCGAATTGAATGTCGGTCCTAATATGGATCGACCGACTGAATTAAAGCACCTCACCAAGCTGTTGACCAAAGCCGGTTTTCGAGTTGTCGAGTCCGGCGGGAAAGCGATGTTCGTTGCGAACATGCGAGAACCAAAAAAATATGACCAAGTTGACTTGAAGGATCTTCCCGACGAAGCCTTCAAGCCCACTCGCGATCTCATCCTGAAACAAGGGGACGCGATCGTTTGGAGAGCCACGAAAGACATTTTCGGTTTTGAAAAAGGAAACGTCTGGTCCGACTATGTCATACCATCGGTGATTCGTATCCCCAAACAACCCGTCCCTTGTTTCATACTGACTGGCACGGGCGAATGGGGAAGTGCCACCGCATTCAAGCGAGACTACAGCGAAGGCATTCGCAGCTCTGTCTCCATTCGCTAGGAGGTCTCCATTCGCTAGGAGGTTTGATGCATTCGTTCGGCTAAGTGATCTCGGGCACAACAAACGGTGCCCGATACTCTCGCTTTAACAATGCATTGGCCGCTTCGGCCCCATCCCCGACAAACGTTTCCGATTTGGGATCGATGGTTAGGACCGGACCGAGCTTGATGGAGCCCGAATCCATTTTGATGTTGTAGCTGCCAAGCATTTTTTCCATTTCTTGGATCAAACCCGTCCATTCCGGCATATCAATCGCAGCAGCTTTTTCGCTCGAAAATTCGCTGCCGACTCGATACGCAATGTTCGCCAAATTGCACCACCCCGAGGTATAGTGGCCAACTTCAACATCGGCGTTCAGGCTGGAAGCATCGCGAGTGCGAAGTGCCTGAATAAAATTCTCGTGATGGGATGGGTTGCCGAAGTTACCGGAAAAACTTCGGATCTTTTTCCCTTCATTGTCGAAGGCAACCGCCTTTCCTCGTTCTCCTTCCAGTCGGCCCCCTTCGCAGTAGGCAATGTAGCCACTGCCAGGGCCTGGAACTTGTGGGCTATTTTTCGATGATGGGCTCTCGGGCAAATTGGACAGCCCAAGCACCACCGGAATCGAGCCCGTATCAAAGTAAACGAAATGGACATTGGGCGTTTCCCCAGCATCATTCCATACAACGCGGGCTCCGCCACCAAGGATCCGAGTAGGCAATGTGACTTTATCGAGAAAGACGTTGTTGCGCAAATCGTCCAAAACGTGAACGCCCCAATTTCCCATTTCGCCAGAACCGGTGTTCCAATCCCAGTGCCAATCGTAATGGAGGTTGTTGCGATAGATGGGTTTGTCTTGCGCCGGACCAAGCCACAGGTTGTAGTCCGTATTGGGATCGATGGTCAACGGTGTGGTTCGCAAACCAATGGATCCGCGAACTCCGTATCGATTGACGCGAGCCGAACGAATGGCTCCTAGAGCTTTATCTTGATGGAGAAACTTTTTGATTTCGGCTTGCATAGGATCGGAACGCTGTTGCGTTCCGACTTGGCAAATGCGATTGTACTTTCGGGCCGCGTTGACGGTTTGCCGGCCTTCCCATTGACTGTGGGAAAGTGGCTTTTCCACATAAACGTCCTTGCCAGCTTGCATGGCCCAAATGGATGCTAAGCAATGCCAATGATTGCAGGACGAGACGACCACCGCGTCGATATCTTTGTCGTCAAGCATTCCACGAAGATCCGCCCAAGTCTTGGCGTCCTGCGCAAAGGTCCTTGCCGCCTGGCTAATTCGAAGTTGATCAGGATCGCACAAGCCTGCAATTTTGACTCCACTCATTTTATTAAACTGGGTCATGTGCTCGCCAGCTCGTCCACCGCAAGAGATAAATCCAAGCCGGATTTCATCGTTAGCCAGCATGTGGCCTCGCGCGGAAGGCAATACCGCAAGGCTCGAGGCTGTTGCCGTCGTGGAAATGAATTGTCGTCGATTCCATTTTTTTGAGGATGACTTTGCGATAGACATGGTTGCGAAACGACTCCAGGGAGAGAGGTAAGATTGCGATCACGCGTGCCCGACCATCTTAGCCTGTTTTTGAGCTGCCGCCCAGTTCTTGCGTTACCTGTGGTACGCTTGATTGTGCGGCTTGGAGGTTCTCCGTACAATCTTTAGGGTTCCATCCTTTCCACCTACCCCTTGCCATGATGACAAACTCCGAGATCGTAGTCGCAGTAGATTTAGGTGCATCCAGCGGTCGCGTTATAGCCGCAGAACTGCTACCCAACCGAATCCAGTTGAGTGACGTTCACCGTTTTGAAAACGCGCCGGTACCTATTGGCTCCCGATTGCATTGGAACATCCATGGACTTTGGCAACAGATTGAAACGGGGCTGGGGCTAGCGGCAAGCGAATACGGGGATCGCATTGAGAGTGTTGGTGTCGACACTTGGGGGGTGGATTATGTTCTCCTGGATCGCAACCTGGATATGGTTGGACCCGCATTTTGCTATCGCGACGCGCGCACTCAAGGGATGATGAAGCGGGCTTTCGAAAGAATTTCACAATCTGATATTTTTGCAGAAAGTGGAATTCAGTTCATGGAAATCAACACCCTGTATCAGTTGTTCTCCATGCACGTTCAAGAATCGCCGCTTCTGGATATTGCTGAACACTTTTTGATGATCCCCGATTTTATCAATTGGTTGCTTGCAGGTGTTTTGACCAACGAGTACACGAACGCCAGTACAACGCAAATGCTGCACCCTACCAGTGGAACTTGGTCCCCTAGGATTCTGGATGCACTTCAAATACCAAAACATATCTTCAAGCCGCTGGTTCAGCCAAGCACTTCCTTGGGGCATGTGCGTGCTCCTATTCGAACCAGGACTGGCTTGGACAGTAAAGTGCAGGTCATCGCCCCGGCAACGCACGACACGGGATCTGCAGTGATCGCAGTCCCCGCCAATGAATTCGCAAGCGATCGCCCCAACTGGTGCTATATCAGCAGCGGGACTTGGTCGTTGATGGGGGTTGAACTCGCAAAGCCTATTCTCACCGAAGCTTGCTTCAAACTCAATTTTACGAACGAAGGGGGAGCCAACGGAAGTGTTCGTTTACTGAAGAACATTGCTGGGCTATGGCCGTATCAACAATGCCGAGCATCTTGGCAACGCAAGGGGATCACGTACGATTGGCGACAACTGGAGAAGATGGCAGGCAATGCAAAACCTTTGCAAACTTTGTTCGACCTAGACCACCGCATGTTCCTTGCTCCTTCCGACATGCTTCAAGCGATGTGCGATTACGCTCAGCGAACAGGCCAACCCGAACCGTCAGACGACGGTGCAATAGCTCGGGCCGCATTAGAAAGCCTTGCACTTCGCTATCGTATTTGCCTGAAGTGGCTTGAAGAACTTTTGGGGTATCGGCTTGAAACCATTCACATCGTGGGTGGAGGAGTCCAGAACCAGCTTCTTTGCCAAATGACTGCCGATGCTTGCCAAAGGCCTGTCATCGCGGGGCCAGTCGAAGCCACCGCTTTGGGCAACATCGTTTCTCAAATGGTAGCCCTTGGAAAGTTTGCAAACATTGCGGAAGGGCGTCGCTGGATGCGGACGATGAGCGACATCGCAACGTACGAACCCATGCGTTCATCCGCCTGGGATCAAGCCGCGGAAAGGCTCACGAAGTACACCGCAATTTCAAACCTTTGGTAAGCTGCTTGGCAGTCACTTGCCCGCCTCGGCTGAATCTTATCTTTTCAGCTCCCGCTCAATCGCACCTGATAGGCTCATGGGTGAAGTCGTTGGCGAATAACGCGCCACGGCTTGGCCTTCACGATTCACCAGAAATTTCGTGAAGTTCCACTTGATCGCTTCGCTCCCCATCAGCCCCTTTGCCTGCGACTTGAGAAATCGATACAGCGGGTGCGTGTCGCTGCCGTTGACCTGTATCTTGGAGAACATCGGAAAAGAAACATCATAGCGAAGCGAGCAAAATTCCTTGATTTGCGCGTCGCTATCCGGTTCCTGCCCCATGAATTGGTTGCATGGAAACCCCAGAACAAAAAAACCTTGCTGGTGATAGGTGTCGTGCAGTTGCTGGAGTGGTTGATATTGCCCCGTAAATCCGCAATGACTGGCTACATTAACAATAAGAAGCACCGAACCTCGGTACATGTCCAAGGAAACAACTTTGCCGTCAATGGTCGTAGCCGAAAAGTCGAACGCCGATGTCTGATGTTTTGTTTGGTTCACGGATTTTGCAATCTTTATACCGAAAGGGCTTCGTGAATAAAATTGGCAGACAGTCCAAGGTCCGGAAGCAGTTGCTTGCAGGTAATCCGAGTCGATTCGTAGATCACAGGCAGACCGCTACCAGGGTGAGTTCCACCGCCAACGAGGTAAACACCGTCCAGTTCTTCAAACTTATTATGAGGCCGCAGATGAAGCATCTGCTTCAAGTTGTGAGCAAGATTGAAAGTAGCACCTCGGTAAACGGAAAAATCGTCTCGCCAATTCGCAGGTGTAACGATTTGTTCATACTCGATTCGCTCCTCCAGATCACCAAGTCCAATGTCCGCGAGTCGTTTCATGGTCAATGCACGAAATTGGGCCGTCTGCTGGGCATCCCATGGCGTGGCAGGCGACAATTGCGGGACGGGAACGAGAACATAAAGAGTGCTTTTCCCATCTGGCGCCAGCGAATCGTCGGTCACACATGGGTTTTGAACATAAAGTGACGGATCGTCGGGCAGCACTTTTTCGTCTTCAATTTGACGCAGATTCCGGTCGTAGTCTTTGGAAATGTGAATGGTGTGATGCTTGAGATTGTCGTATCTTCCTTTGATTCCCAGATACATCATGAATGTGGAGCAGGAGAAACGCTTCTTTTCAATTTTGGCATTCGACCACCGTTTGCGCAGGTGGTCTGGAACCAACTTTTGCATCGCATGTGCAAAGTCGGCATTGATGATGATTGCATCTGCTTCGTATCGGCCTTGATTGGTGTGTACGGCTGTAACTCGCTTGCCACGGAACTCCAATCGCTCGACAGGTTCGCTAGTACGAATCTTGCATCCTTTTTCGGTGGCGATCTCGGCCATCCGTTCGCTGACTTGCCCGCACCCTCCGATCGGGTGATACACGCCATACTCGTACTCCAGAAACGACAAGATGGAGAACAAACTTGGACATCGGAACGGTGACATCCCTAGATACTTGGCTTGAAAGGAGAATGCGATGACCAACCGTGGGTCTTTGAAATAGTCCTGCAAATCCTGGCCAAGTGTTTTCCAGGGCCGAACATGAGATGCCGCAGCCAGCAACGATGGCCGAAGCAAATCGAGCATGCTGTTGAAGGGTGATTCTAGAATTGGCCGAAACTTGGCCAACTTGACTCGATTTTTGTCGAGATATTTCCCAAGTGCACCAACGTCTGGTGGCGAGAGCTGCTGAATCTGGCGGTCCATTTCTGCCAAATCGTGCGTGCAGTCCAGATGCCCACCAGCCCCAAAGGAAACGCGGTACTGTGGATCCAAACGTTTCATCGGAATGTCTTGATCGATGTCCCGACCGATGGACGCGAAGATCTCCTTCAAAATTCTGGGGTACAAATAAAACGTTGGGCCGGTGTCAAATCGAAACCCGTCCGCATAGATGCTGGAACAGCGTCCTCCGACTTGCGGCCGAGATTCCAAAACAGTCACATCCGCCCCCGCGTGGGCTAGCTGAAGTGCCGATGTGAGGCCGCCCGGCCCTGCTCCAATGATTACGACTCGACGTTTAGTCATGAATTTTGCAAATTTGACGTGGTGGTTCCGAAAACAATGACGTGCTTTTCCGCCGGCCCGGATGGATCCATTGGGTTCAATCTGAGCCGTGGGCGCTAGCCGCGACATGCCCCTTTTCCAGGAATATGAATCGGCAAAGCCCCACGGTTCCCTGGGAATGATCCGAGCCAAGAAACGCTGCTGAAGTTATAGCAGAAAGGCAAGGAGATGAAGAATCCGCAAAACTTCCTTCCCCCTCACAAAAGTAACCTTGTTGGTTTCTTCGCCAGCGAGTCTGATTCTTGGAAGTGTTGCTTATTGAGGTTCGAATTCGAAGGAAATTGGAAACAACGCCCCGTGAAAAACATATCCGCTTGTGTTCTAACTGTTTTCATGGCTCTTGCTATGTTGCCCGCAAAAGTAGCATTCTCCCAACAAATCGTTGTTGGGGCATGGAACATCGAATGGCTTGGGTTCGCCGATAAACGAGGAAAACCAGGCAAAGACGTTGTCCAGTCGCCTAAAGATTTGTCCGACTATATAGCCCAATGCAAAGTCGATGTCTTGGCCCTCGAAGAAATCGGCGTGGACGAAAACAGCGAGCCCTTTCGCAGCAAGCCGCTGGATCAGGTTTTTGACCAGCTGAAGGAAAATCACAACCAAACATGGCAGTATGTGCTGTTCCCCAAGGCAAACTATGACGAAGGGACCGAAGATTTTATCGTTCGGGGCCAGCATACGGGACTCGCTTGGTGTACCAGCAAAGCGACCATGGTGGGCGAACCTTTCCGATTGCCTGTGGGTGAGAACGAAACCTACGGCATCAAGTTTTGGGAACGGGGCGCCAACGCGGTAAAGCTCTCGTTCGGCAGCGGTAAATCGGATGTCGTTTTTATCCCAATTCACCTGAAGTCGAATCGTAATGATGTTGACAAAAGCGACAAAAAGTTCACGGAAAAGCAACGGCTTGCCGAGGTCGAAGCATTCGTTGCCAACCTACCCTCGCTGAAAGAACACTTCAAGGACGACGACATCGTCATCCTCGGCGACAGCAATTTCCTAGCCCCCGAGGACGGATCTCCCAAAGTGCTTGCCGAGGCTGGATTCACTGACTTGAACTCGCAAGATGTCGGGACGACCGCAGCCTGGGGCCAAGGCTATTCGAGCGCTCCGTTTGATCGAATCTTTGTATCGTCCCAGCAACCCGAGTTTGCAAAGTCCTCCCAAACGGTCCACAAAACCAAAAATGGAACCGACAATGAGATCCGAGACTTCAAGAAACGGTTCTCGGATCATTACCTTGTTTCGTGCGTGATCGAAATCGGCAACGATGACGATTGATCGCTGTTTCGCTCATTTGTAAAGCAATACGACACAGGTTGCCGCCGCAAGTTCGGATCGCCCGATCTCGCCGACACCTTCCCCCGTTTTTCCCTTGACGGACACCTGCGAGATATCGATCCGCAGTAACTCGGCAATGCGCTGCTTCATCAACCCCTTGTACGGGGACAATTTGGGTCGCTCCATCTGAACGACACAATCTAGATTCAGAATGCTCCAACCGTTTTCTCGCACCAGGTCCATTGCCTGAGCGAGTATCTCACCTGAATCCCGACCTTTGTTTTCATCCGAAGTGTTGGGAAAGATCTGTCCGATATCGGGCAGCCCCGCAGCGCTTAAAACCGCATCCGTGATCGCATGCAGCAGAACATCCGCGTCCGAATGGCCGACAAGATGCATGTCGGCATCCAGCTTGATTCCGCCCAGGATCAGCGGCCCACCGATTGCGATTCGATGCGAGTCCATTCCCAGGCCAACTCGTAAACCTTGAATCGCGTTCATCCTGAAATGCCAAGCGCGTTAAAGTAGTCTGGCTCTGCCCCGGGCTTCCACTTGATATTGCAGCCGATGCTTGGGCGTTGTTCTGACGGTATCGGTTGATGATTCAGAACGCAGTCCAGCGCATCTCTCAGATCCTTGCCCGTCAGCGGCTTGTCCGTCTTCGGACGGGAATCATCCAATTGACCACGGTAAACCAGCTTCATGTCCGAGTCAAAAAGGAAGATATCAGGGGTGCAAGCTGCGTTGTAAGCAATCGCGACAGATTGATCTTCATCCAAGAGATACGGAAAAGTGTAACCCTGAATCGCTGCCTCTTCGGCCATCTTGGCAGGACCGTCATCGGGGTAGGCGTCCGAATCGTTGGAGCTGATGCCTACAAATCCAATGCCTCGGGACATGTAGTCTTTGGAGATGCGTGCGAGCTCGGGAGCAACGTGCTTTACATAGGGGCAATGATTGCACATGAAGATCACGACCAGCCCTTGCTTCCCCTGAAAATCGGATAAGGAAACGAACTGCCCATCGATATTCTTGAGCTTAAACGAGGGTGCCTTGGTACCCAACGCCAACATAGTACTCGCTGTTCGAACCATCGGTTTATCGTCCTTTGCCTTGGTAAACGGCTGCTTCGGTTACAACCTTGTCCATAAAAATGTCATGACTTTCCGCAGGTATTTTTTCGAACAACTGGCACTCGAACGACAAAGCGATTAGCGGCGCATCCAAACGCGCATGCTGCAAGAGTTTGTCATAGTAACCTTTGCCATGTCCCGTTCTTCCGCCGTTGCGATCGAATGCAACCCCCGGAACCATCACAAGATCCAAATCGGTTGGCTGTAGCCTTTTTCGCTCGACCGTTCGCATGGATTTCGTCGGTTCCAAAATGCGATACATACCCAGCTCCAGCTCATCCATGCTTTCAAGCCAAAACAGCTCCAGCTCTCCGTCGACGCAGTAGGGCACGACAATGCGCTTGCCACTGGCAATGGCAGCCGGCAGAGCCTGACGCGTCCGAACCTCGTCCCGCACGTCGACGTAGAACATGACCGTTTTTGCAGCCGCATACTCTTCCAACTGCATGAAACGCTCAACAATTTTTTCGGAGACAGCATCTTTGTCGAGCTGCGTCTTGCGATTCTCGTGTGCTTGTTTCCGAATTGCATTCTTCAACTCAAAAAGCTCAGATACAGGTGCGCCATCCATCAACAAGAGTCCTTGCAATCGCTAGAAAGGTAAAAAAAGGTCCCGCCAAAACATGGGAAACCCGCCCCAGATATCGAGTCACTTGCTATCGAATCTCCGGGATACGTATGGTAGCAGTCGATTCAAATCCTTCCAGATGATCCGAATTTGCCAACTCTAGGTTTCTTAGGCTGCTTTTGATGGGAAAACTTGTACAAGTGACCATTGCAAACTAGGCTGTAGTGCTATTGGACTTCTTCGAGAACAAGCTTTACTTCCCATTCTTTGGCTGCCATGTACATTTTGCTACCTTACTTGTGGATCGTATTCATGCTGGGACTCGTGGTCGCAACGATCGTAGCCGCAATGCTCGGAAGACCGAAAAAGCCTGGAAAAAACAAGTCATCGAGCCCTGCCGGCGAGGCGTCAGATCCCCTCGCCGATGTGGCTGCACCCTCGCTTGATTTTGATGACGAGATGGCTCAGATGAACAAATAACGGGAATCAGCCGATCCAGAACATGGCAAACCAAAGCACGACCGCGATCGTGCCAAGAAAACCGAGCGTCCAAACCGCTGTCTTCCAAGCTTGGCTCAAAATCAATTCATTGCGTTCATGACGCGTGGCGGCCATCACCAAGGATACGGATGCAAGAATCGGTATCAGCCACAGTAGGTACTCGATGGAAATCGCCATTCGCTTCATGCTCCGTTGGTATTTCGAACGCCTAGAACGTGGCTCGAGCGTTGGTGTCTCGAAGAGCTTCCGTAAGATCGACACGAACCGCGTCCGCCCACAGACCTTCCAAGTCATAGAACTTTCGGCACTCTTCATCAAAAAGATGGACCACCACCCCGCCGTAATCGACAGCAATCCAGCGGCTATCATCCATCCCAGAAATGCTTAGCTTTCGCTCGCCACGGGCTTTGAAGACGCGTTCGACTTCCTCGGCAATCGCGTGCATTTGCCGACGGCTAGTACCTGTGGCGATCACAAAACAGTCGAAAACGCTGGTTTGTCGCGACAGGTCCAAAACCAAAATGTCTTGGCCTTTGTTTTCCGCAGCCGCTCTAGCAGCCAATTTCGCAAACTCAACACTGTCTGCTAGCGTCTGAGTGGAAACGATGGATCGTGGATTGATAGTATCAGGTTGAGCCATTACGGAATGCCAAGCTTGGTTGTCAGGATTCGAGGAATTCCTAATCTTAATCCATCCCGCAGCGTTTGTCACCTCAAGCAATCTCGAGAAAAGCCGCCGAAGTATTAGGGGATTCATGCAAATCGGGAAAATGCTCGACAGCGAATCGCTTCATTCCCTCCCAGAGACGAATTGCACTCAATCCAGCGAAACCCCTATGATTGTCCAGGTTGGTATTGGTCTCTTGGCTTGGTCATCACTGCAGGAAGAAAAGAGACACTGCATTTATTAGCGTGGGGCATGGGTGTGTACGGACAATCTGGACAAATGCTGTGTCCCTGTTGCGACATATCGGGGCAAGCCCGATTGTCGCTGAGTCGTTGACCAAGCATGCTGGATGGCCAAGGAAGGAAAGATGGATGCCGAGAAATGAAAAGCAAGGCAGGCGCTTAGCATTTCGTGTTATCTCAAAGCCAAAGGATCCGATGATACTTCTCCAGGTGCACCGTGAACTCGGCAATCCTCTGCCGATCATCTTGGGTTGTTGATTAAATCAACTTCCGGGGCTCGGAAATGCTGAAAATGAGACGCCAATTCAATTCGCCGGGCCGTAACTGGACTGCCCAGAAAGTCTGCCCACGATTAAACTGGTTCATTGCGGTTCGATTTTTTACTACGTTTTAATATCCCCCTGCGGATTCTTCGATTCACATCAGGAATTCGGCTAGCCGTTTTAGGAGCCTGGTGTGAGGCAAGCACTGATCAGCGATATTCATGGAAACTTGGAGGGGCTCCAAGCTGTGTTGACGGATATCGCGTCCCAAAGCGTCGATCAAATCGTTTGCTTGGGAGACATCGTGGGCTACGGGCCAAATCCATGCGAATGCCTCGAACTGGTCATGCGAAAATCAACCCTGACCATCATGGGCAACCACGATCAGGCTGCTCTTTTTGATCCCGAAGGGTTCAATCCGGTTGCCTTGCGAGCTATTTATTGGACTCGGGATCGTTTGGACGCCGGGGCCCCGTCCACCGTAAACCGCCGCTGGGATTACTTGAGCGAGCTTCCCAAACTGCACCACCAAGACAAGTTCATGTTCGTTCATGGTTCGCCACGGGACCCCACCAACGAATATGTTTTTCCTGAGACGATCTACGACCAAAACAAGATGGAAAACATTTTTGGTCGAGTCAACCAATACTGTTTCCAAGGTCACACTCACATGCCAGGTGTCTTCACGCCTGATCTCGAGTTCATTAAGCCTTCTTCCTGCGACCATGTTTTTTCGCTTGGAAAGGAAAAGCTGATGGTCAACGTGGGAAGTGTTGGTCAGCCTCGCGACGAAGACAATCGTGCCTGCTATTTGATCATTGATCACGATGCTCGCAAAATCCACTTCCGACGCGTGGAATACGACTTTGAAACGACCTGCAAAAAGATCTACGCAATTAGTGAACTCGATAATATGCTAGGCGACCGATTGCGCACCGGGCGCTAAAGTCCTGACTTTCCCCTCCCCCCAAAAGTTCGAACCAGAAGCTGCTCTCTGTGCGCACGGCCATCATCAGTGATATTCACGGCAATCTCGAAGCGTTGCAAGCAGTCCTCAAGGATATTGAATCGCAGCATTGCCAACGCGTGATTTGCCTTGGAGATGTCGTTGGCTACGGACCCAACCCTTGCGAGTGCTTGGACATCGTTTCCAAATTGGATGGTTGCGTTCTGGGTAATCATGACTACGGCGCCTTGATCGATCCAGAAGGATTCAGTGCGGCTGCAGAGCAAGCCATTTTTTGGACTCGCAAACAGCTCGAATGCAACATTTCGGTCTCCGATGCTCAACGACGACTCGAGTATCTTGCGAGGCTGCCCCGAACCATTTCGGAAGGGAACTTGATGTTCGTTCACGGGTCCGTTCGAAATCCGCTGAATGAATACGTCTTCCCGGAAGATGTCTTCAATCGACGCAAGATGGACAAACTGTTCTCCATGATCCAAGGTTACACCTTCCAAGGCCACACGCACGCCCCGGGGGTCTTTAGCACGAACATGCAATTCGTTCGCCCGGACGAAATGAACTATAAGTCGGTGTTGCCAGAAGACAAAGCCATGGTGAACGTGGGCAGCGTCGGGCAGCCACGCGACGGTGATTGGCGCAGCTGTTATCTGGTTCTCGACTTTCCTAATATCGAATTTCGACGCGTTGAATACGATATCGATACGACAGTCAGCAAAATTTTTGCAATCGAAGAACTGGACAACTTTCTGGGTGAGCGATTGCGAGAAGGGCGATAACCCGTAATCGCACTATGATAATCGAAGGGATCGTGACAACGGAGAACCCAGACGGTTCCATGCATGTTTCTCCTATTGGCCCGCACGTCAACGAATCGCTCACGCAATGGAAGCTGAAGCCTTTTCAATCGTCCACCTCCTTTAGCAATCTCCGGCGGACCAACCGATGTGTGTTCCATGTGCTGGATGACGCTTTGCTCATGGCGGTTGCAATTCTGGGCCTAAGCAATCCGCAATCGGATCGTTACGAACAGCTTCGCTCTCAAATCACAGAAGCGTCTCAAGATCGAATCGAGGCAAGCGTAGCTGGAATGCAAAGAGCCATTTTCGAGCATGCCTCGGGGTGGTGCCTACCGCAAGCCCATCGCGTTTTTGCACTGACGATCCAGCATTGGGATGTCTCGGAACCAAGGGCTGTCGCAATTTGTTCGCTCGCAATGCAGCGTGAGCTTCAGCCATTCTGGGGCTGGAACCGAGCCAAACATAGCCTTTTGGAGCTATCGGTGATTGCAAG
>JBIKLJ010000372.1:0-3472 GCA_044359895.1 Pirellula sp. | reverse complement strand
TGGCTGCATGAATGGTTTTTAGAGCAATGCGTTGGTCCGACGATAACGCTGGCGGAAGTACGCGTTGGTGTACTTCTGGAATCGATTCTTTGCCGAATTGCATGACTCGTTCTGTGTAGGCTTCGACAAAGCCAGTTTCACGCAATTTTTTGATGACCCCTTCGGAGCATTGCGCGAGATGTTTCAGCTGGTCTTGCGATAGAGGTTCATCCGCCAAAATCAGTTGTTGAAGTGTTTGACGCTGCTTGATGGGCAGCGATTTCACGAGAGAATCATCTGCCGCTTGGAGGCTCGGCTTCAGGAGCGTTTGATTCCTGGTCCCCGCTCCAGCTCGAACACCAGCAGGAACGGCGGCCTCAAAGACTTGGCCGACAGGAACCAGATAGTAACGACTCATCCACTGAATCAATTGCAACAGGCTCGCATTGCACAGCGGATGTGGATCGATGACTCGTAGGACGGGTTTCAGCAGTTCCTTCGGATGATTGCTGATTTGTATGGACAGCGTGTATCCAACGATTTCGCGATTGCCCTTACCCAGCGGAACGATGACTCGCATTCCTGGTTGAATGGAGCTGCTCAGTTCGTCGGGAATTCGATAATCGAACGGACCAAAGGGAGCCTCTGGAAACGCAACAGCGACGCAGGGAGTTTCTGCGGCGGCGTCAATTTCCCATGGTGCAAGCTCATTAGAAAACAGCTCGCCTTGTTGGTAGTCCATACAATTGCTTTAGGTCACCCGTTTGGTGATTTCGGAAACGCAGTCGTCGATGTTGATTCGCCATTGCTCCAAGGTGTCGCGATCGCGAATCGTAACGGTTCGGTCCGAAAGGGTTTGTGTGTCGACCGTAATGCAATAGGGCGTCCCTATTTCGTCCTGTCGACGGTAGCGTCGGCCGACAGCAGACTTCTCGTCATAGAACACATGGAAGTGTTTCTTGAGAGCCGTGTAGATCTCTTTGGCGATTTCTGGCATTCCGTCTTTTTTGACCAGTGGCAAGATAGCAGCCTTGATCGGCGCAATTCTTGGATGCAATCGCAAAACCACTCGAGACTGC
Organism: Pirellula sp.; assembly: GCA_044359895.1. Taxonomy (GTDB): domain Bacteria; phylum Planctomycetota; class Planctomycetia; order Pirellulales; family Pirellulaceae; genus JBKCUI01. The sequence continues at coordinate 2,414 of JBIKLJ010000372.1, read as the reverse complement.
ATTTTGCCATCTTCGTCAGGTTGTTGGTCTTCGTGGTATGCTTGGCACAGGAATGCCAAAGTAGCTCGGTCCGCGCCCGCAGAAGGCTCGATGACATGCGGAATAAACCGCTCGTTGGTCAAATCATCACGGTAAGAAAGGTCTTTGCCACTACCTCGGTATTTGGGTTGACCATCTTCCGTTCGCTCCAGTTCGAGCGGCCGTTTCTTAGGGTCTAGCTTGCCTTCGGAATGCGATCTCAAATCGAAATCACCCCGATGGGCGATCCCTTCCAATTCCCCATACTCGCCCTCTGGCAAGAAAGGAAAGGCATATTCGATATCAGCGGTTCCACAAGAATAGTGGCTAAGTTCATCCTGTGCATGTTCGCGAAGACGCAAACGTTCGCTATCCAAGCCTAAGGAAAGATACCATTGCATCCGTCGATTCCTCCAATACTCGTACCATTTCGGCGACTCGTTTGGATTGCAGAAGAACTCGATTTCCATCTGTTCAAATTCACGAGAACGGAACGTGAAGTTTCTTGGGGTGATTTCATTTCGGAAACTCTTTCCCACTTGAGCAACTCCGAACGGGACCCGGATACGGGTGCTGTCTACCACGTTCTTGAAGTTGACGAAAATACCCTGAGCGGTTTCGGGACGCAGAAACGCAGCCCCTTCTTCGCCGCTCAATGCACCCACGTAGGTCTTGAACATCAGATTGAATTCGCGAGGATCCGTAAGTGAGCCAAGTTCGTTTGCGTCTGGCGCAAGAACCATGGATCTTTCTGCGGCAGAAATCTTCTCCAGCGTCAGGAAAGAATCATCGAACGTCAATTGGCCGACATCTTTACTGCGCAAGTTGAAGAACTTGAGTGCTCGTCGCGTGACCTCTTCTTGTTCGAGTTCCGCATCGGTCATTATCGTAACGAAGATTTTTTGCTCACCCCGCGCAACCCATTTGCCTCGAACTTGATCGAAACGGTATCGCTTTTTGGAGATGCGGCAATCGACCATATAGTCATGGAATAGATCGTAGTGGCCAGAGCATTTCCAGACCTGAGGGTGCATCAAAATCGTGCAATCCAGCCCGACCATTTCGTAGGTGCTGGGGGCACCTTCCTGCTGAATCAACTCGTTGTGCCCTTGGCACATGTCGCGCCACCACGCATCCTTGATGTTTCGTTTGAGCTCCACACCAAGAGGTCCATAATCCCAGAATCCATTCAGGCCGCCATAGATTTCACTGGACTGAAACATGAAGCCGCGTCGCTTGCATAGCGACACAAGTTTTTCCATTTGCATGCTGAGAGTGTTTCCGGTTGAAGGGTTTTCCGAATGGAAGTTAAATCAGTTAGTTCTAGGTTTTCGCTGAGCGACCACGAGACGTTTTAGACCGGCGAGATCTTTGACAAGGGAAGTATTCTTCCAGTGTGGGTCCGCTGATAAGCGAGTTAAAACAGAGTCGGCAATCATGGGTGATAATTCGCAAATGAACCAGCCGTCGTCCACCAGCTTGCTGGTCGCTTGATCTGATAATCGCTCGATGATTTCCATACCCGTTGGGCCACTGACCAGGGCAAGTTTGGGTTCGTAGTCGCGAACCGTTTTCTCGAGCTTATCGAACTCGTCCTGGGAAATGTAGGGGGGGTTGGAAAGTACGAAATCGGCGGAGTTGTCTTCCACAGCCGAAAGCAAGTCCGATTCTAAGACCGACACTCGATCTTCTAATTGGCTTACTTTAATATTGGAATTGGCGACTGCGATGGCTTCGGGACTCAGGTCGCTTGCGGTTACTTTGCATTGAAGCAAGTGCTTCGCAACGCTTACCGCGATGCAGCCACTGCCAGTGCAAACATCCACAATGTTCAACCACTTCTCTGGTTGCTCCGACCGAATCTTTTTAGCTCGGTCCAAGCACTCGATCACAACGTGTTCTGTTTCACTTCGTGGGATCAAGCAATCCTTAGAAACTTGAAACGAGATCGAGTAAAACTCTTTCATGCCAACGAGGTACGCGACCGGTTCTCCGGCCGCCCGCCGCTTAATCAATTCGCGGAACTTTGCTTTGACAGGTTCTTCGGGTTCCTCTGCAAATGCCGTGTAAAGTTCAATTCGATTGCAACCGCGAGCGTGGGCCAGCAAAACTTCTGCATCCAGTCTGGGGGAGCTTGAACCGCACTTTTTAAGATGCTCAGTCGTCCATTGCAACAACCTTAAAATTGTCCAAGGCTCAGATTGCGTCGTGCTGGTGGAAGTCATCGCTTGCGTCCTTGGGGCCAAACAGTCAATTCCTATCGAACAGGGCAAACCAACTTGCCCACATCGATTCCATTTCAAACAGCGGTATCGTCCCGTAACGTAGAACGCTCATACTCAATCAACGCATCAGAAACGGGTTGAAGATTGCCCGCTATGATTTGGTCAAGCTTG
>JBIKLJ010000148.1:0-12434 GCA_044359895.1 Pirellula sp. | reverse complement strand
TCCATGGGTTTGGGGTTGGAAATTTGTGACGCTTCTGCGTGCAACCGCAGAACAAGATCACGGGTCAGAGTCGCCAGATTTTATTCGAATGGCTCCCACCCCAAACCCAGGACTTACATGGATTCTTCCAAAGACGAACCGTGTTGGATCACCTAATTCGAGACGATTGCGACAAGACGATTCGCGATTTGATGCGGCCGACGTTGTTTGTCCCCGAGACCTGGGGTGGCCACCAGTTATTGGATCGCTTAATGGCCGAACGGCATCATCTAGCGGTCGTTCATGACGCGAGTCGGCATGTCGTTGGCGTAGTAACCCTCGAAGACGTCCTCGAGTATCTCCTGGGTGCGCCGATTGTTGGCGAACATGATACTCACCCCGAAATGCAACGCATGGCCCGCGAGCGGTCACGATTTCGTCCCCTTCCACCCAAAACAACATCGGGGCAATAGAAACCTCATGACTGAGTTTCCCAATTCGCCAAACTCTTTTCCTGGTCTTCCTCGGAGCTTGCTCCAAGCGATGATCGTTGTGGGGCTCGCCATGGAGCTTTACGGACAACAATGGTTGAATGCCGCCGTCGTAACGGCGATTCTGATGTTAACAACGTTGCCAGCTCTCTTTGCTCGATGGGCCAATGTTTTGATCCCATATCAGTTTGAAGTACTGGCTATCGTTTTCATTTTTGCCTCACTCTACCTCGGTGAAAGGCGAGACTTCTACAATCGCTTCTGGTGGTGGGATTTAGCTCTGCACTCAGCATCGGGCGTTCTGATGGGAATTCTTGGGTTTCTGTTGGTGTATGTGTTAAATCAGAATCCTCGAATTGAAGTTCATATCAAGCCGTTTTTTGTAGCCTTCTTTGCCTTCTGCTTTGCAACAACCGTGGGCACATTGTGGGAGGTGTTTGAATTCGCGATGGACCAGCTCGTCGGAATGAATATGCAGAAACCGATATTAAGCGATCCGACCGGCTTGACGGACACCATGTGGGATCTCATCGTGAATGCAATTGGTTCGTTGGCGGTGGTGATCTATGGATATTGGTATATGAAACGCCCAGAACGATCTACGATCGAATTTTTGATCGAGCGGTTTATTGCGACGAATCCGCGACTTTTCCCTCCCGAATAGTATTTTCTTTTACCCACCAAGTTTGCGATGACTGGATTCTTTCTATCCGACCTGCATTTGTTCAGCCGCCGTTCGATCGGACAGCAGCGTTGGGAACAGTACGCATATTCCATTGCTGCGGCAGAGTCCATCGTTCTCGGCGGGGACATGTTTGATTTTCGATGGAGTCATCTCGGAACTCTCGAAGCAACGCTCGATGCCGCTGCAACATGGCTGGAAAAAGCGATCCAGCTGAATCCTACGGCATCCTGGGTGTACCTTCTCGGAAATCACGATAGTCATCCCAAACTGCAAGCACTATTGTCTTCGATCAACGACAGACATCCCAATTTTGTCTGGAGTCCCAATTTCTGGAGAATCGGCAGCAATGTATTTCTTCACGGGGATGTGCTGGATGGAATTCGCCATGAAGGAGGACTGGAGAGTTACCGAGCTCTTTTCCATGAGGATTTACCAAGAGGACAATTGAGCAATTTGCTTTACGCCGCGGTTCTTCGGACTCGACTGCACGGTATCGTCCCGCGTGTGCGTCACAGGCGTACACAAACGTGTCGTACACTGCTTGAGTATCTGAGACAATGCGATACCGCCCTACTGCCGAAAGTCCGAAATATCTACTTCGGGCATACGCACGTTCCGATGCAGAGCTATCCTTTTGATCGCTTCTATTTTCATAATGCGGGCTCGGGAATTCGACATCTGGAGTTCAAGCCAGTTCGGTTTGAATTAACGTAAAACTAAGAAAGGGAAACAAGGATAACCTCTAGCACAACTGTACTAAGCACGACTGGACGAGTATTTCAGGTCAATGTGCCATTGGGCGATAGCCCCGGTTTTCTTCTAACGCTTTGCGTTCAACCAACAACCGAGGCTATCGCCTTTCGGCTAAAGGATTGTTTTACCCAAAGACTTGTGCCGTCGTGCTTACTTTCCCTTACCAAAAATCTAGCGGGGGGGAATCTTTTTCAGTGTCCTCTTCAGTGACGACGGCACTTGTTGCGGAATTCATTTCCGCCGAACTTTTGAGCGTTTTTGGCATTTCTCAATGTGCATTGGATTGACTCGGCATCTACTTGCGTCGAGCGGAATATCTCAAGGCAGCTTGGCTCCACAGCGAAGGTCTGCCAGTTGCATTGACAAATCGATTGGTCGCTGTCGAACGATGGATTTTGCATGCATGGTGCTGAGTCACTTTGACTGTAAGCCGACCGTGTTGACGGCAATGATGCGGTATTGGTGCACTTGGCCGGCAACAGCCGTTGCATCAATAAATTGCATGGGCGTGAGCGGTTGTGTTGGTGTGTCACTGTACTGGAGGTTTTGGAAGATGGGGCGACCGAATGGGTTTTTTCCTTGTTCCGGCACGTTTGCGAGAAACTTGCCGTCGCGCTCAATGATAAAACGGGCAAGCCCGCTTTCGAGGTCGGCGTCGGCCTCCCAAGTGAGCACATTATCGTTCACCTCCAGCTTCCTTATCGCCGGCGGAGGTGTAATGTCTGACACCTCGGTATCAGTGACGTACTGCATCCAAAGCTGAGCCGTCGCTTCGTTGGGCAACCAAACGGAGCTCAATGCATCCTCCGTATACTTGGTCGCCGGTGCGGCTTCACGACCCAAAAGCGGCGCTAACCAGACTCCTTCGGTGGGCATCGCAGCAAGTGGAGCGCCGCTCATTTGAGGCAATCTCGCCGACAAGCATTGGTCCAACCATGGGATCGCCAGATAACGTTGGTTGCCACATTCGTGTGCTGTTAGAGGATCCACAGCAACACCAATCAGACCGCCGCTACTTCTCACTTGACGAAAAAACTTTTCGTTTGCGGGCCACACGCTTGCGAACCGTCCTTCCTTGACTGTGACCCCTTCTTGGGTGCCGGGATTGCACATCATCGGCACGCCCAGCGCGGCTTCGGGTAGAACGTGCGGATTGATCGTGGGACGATCGGGATTCGCTTCGAATAATGGCACGCCCGAACGCAGCCAAGCGGCGACAACACGCTCCGGATGCAGCATCACCATTCCACCCGCCCAATGTCCCCCGCCGCTATGGCCCCACAATGCCCATGGCAATGTTGCCAATTCTGGATGCCCAGATTTCTCTCCGAGGTCGACGAGCGATTGTTGAAATGCTTCACCGGATCCATTGCGTGGATCACACCACAGTTGGCACTCGGCATTCTCCGGTTGCTCATAGGCCGCGGCGAACAAAGCACAGTCATGCTTCTTGGCCAGTGCTTGCCAATGCAAATCATAAGCACCTGTCAGTCCCGATTTACAGGAGCCTTCGCCGCACCCATGCTGATGCACCACGATCCCTCGCAATGTCTTGACGTCGCTCGGAATCCAAATGGTAAAGTTGACTGGAAAGGCTAACTCACCGGGTTTGGTCGATGCCTCGTAGCGGACTCGGAAATAGGGGGCTTTTGCCTCTGGAAAAACGTCATATGGCGGTGCTTGTGCCGACAAATTCGCCATGACGGGAAACATTGCAAGCGCGACGAAAAGAAAACTTCTAAGCATGGTCCGGACCGGATAAAATCAACTTGTTGGAGCAACCGACTCAGCGATATTCGCTAGAACTGTATATTCTATCGGAAGGCGGCTCGGATCTGTTTCCGCATTGCTATCTTTTTCCAAAAACGCCTGACTCGATCGAAGAAACTCACGGTATCGTCCTACAGATGAAAGAGTGGCTCGAAAAGCGGAAACTGCGTCTCTTTCTCAGGCAAGAATTCGACTTTGCTGAATCTCAGATGCTGCGGATGAGGCTATTTTTTATGTTTGTAGAAAGTGCTCCCTCACCCGAAAGCCGATTCCAAGGCTTTGAATACGCTTCAGCAGATCCGTGAGAAGCGGTTAGAATGAGCGGCATTCTTTTTTTACCCGGAAGGTTCCGAATGAATCGTTTGAACTTATTTTCGCCCTGGTTGTCGAACTCCACGGTGTTGATTTTTATTTCTCTTGTCGCCGAATGCGCTCGTTCCCAGGATTCTTGGGAGGCAGGAGTGGCTAAAAGTGACATCACTCCTAAGGAAGCGGTTCGGCTCAGTGGCTACGCAGCCCGGTCCAAGCCTACCTCGGAGGTCGATGACCGATTGCATGTTCGTGCAATGTATCTGAAGCATTCTTCGAATCCCAAACCGCTACTGCTGATTTCAATCGATGCGATCGGCGTCGCACCCTGGATGACCAAGACCATTTCGGAACAGATTCAGAAGGATTTCGGAATAGCTCGAGCTCAGATGGTCATTTGCACTACGCATTCGCATACAGCGCCGCAGATCGACGGCGCTCTCAACAACCTATTCTCTGGTCCGCTTACGGATGAAGAAACACAAGCGACGCAACGCTACACGAAGGAGCTGGTCGATAGCATTCTCGCGACCACGAAGCAAGCTGTTGCGAACGCGAAACCTGCCAAAGTCTCCTATGTACTGGATCGGGCTGAGTTCGCCATCAATCGGCGCAAGGTCGCTAATTCTCAATGGACCGGCTTCGGTACCGTGGATGATGGTCCCGTCGACCGCAACGTGCGAATCATTCGTGTAGATGACTTGAACCATCAACCGATCGCCGTAGCCTACCAATACGCTTGCCACTGTACTTCTATCTCCGCGGATTTGAATCGAATCAGCGCTGATTGGGCGGGCATCTCTGCAAGCCAGATCGAATCCGCTCAGCCGAACGTGATCGCCCTACCTGTGATTGGAGCTGGCGCAGATGCCAACCCCAACCCGCGTGGCACCTATGAACTGGCTAAGCAACATGGAATGGAGCTGGGTGCCGCTGTCCTGCGGGGACTTGCCAAACCTAGCAAAACGCTACCCCCACCCGAAACGACTTCCTTTGCCTACACAGGCTTGGAATTCGAACGACCCTCGAGGAGCCAATTGCAGGAATCTCTCCAGAGCAAAAGTTTCCAAGAGCAGAACCGAGCGCGATACTTCCTCGATTTGCTCAAACGGAAGGATCGTATTCCCGAGTCTTATCCCGCTCCCGTACACCTTTGGACTTTTGGAAAAGAGCTCGCCTGGGTCTTCCTGGGCGGCGAAGTCGTTGTGGATTATCAGATACGTCTCGAGCGCGAACTCAACCAGTTTTCAAATGTTTGGGTAGCCGGATACACGGACGACGTGTTTGCTTATGTAGCCTCCGAGCGAGTGCGTAAGGAAGGGGGCTACGAAGTTGACAGCTCCATGATTTACTACAACCAGCCGGGGCCTTGGGTTTCAGGTACCGAAGACAAACTGGTCCGTTCGATCCTCGATCTCCAGCGTCAGACACGTTCTCTCGAAGAACCTCTTCATGCTGCCGAGGGATTACGAAGTATCCAGGTTCCCGCCGGCTGGAAAGTCGAGCAGTTGGCCGCAGAGCCGCTCGTTGAGGACCCCGTCAATATCTCGTTCGGGGCTGACGGAAAAGTTTGGGTCGTCGAGATGGGTGATTACCCGAACGGCGGGAAATCAGGACGTGTGAAGTGGTTGCAGGACGTCGATGGTGACGGAACGCTCGACAAAAGCGTTATTTTCCTGGATGGACTGGAATACCCGGCAGGGGTTTACGCGTGGAGAGACGGAGCTGTCGTCGCCTGCGCTCCCGAGATCTTCTTCGCTCGCGACACCGATGGGGATGGCAAAGCGGATGAACGCCGAACCATTCTTTCAGGATTTCCTCTGACGAATCCTCAGCATCGAGTTCATGGATTCACGTATGGACTCGACCACAAGCTGTACTTTGGAACCGGCAGCGATGCGAAGGTAGTAACGCTGCATCAGCTCGATGGCTCTAGACCGTCGCTGGACATCCGAGGCGCCGACTTGGCTGTCGATGTGGATAAGCACCTGCTCACGCTCGAATCGGGTGAAACACAATTCATCCGTTCTCAAAATGCCGAGGGTCAGTGGTTCGGGAACGATAACACCCACCCCATCTATCAATTCATTTATGATCGCAACTGGTTTCAGCCCAACGGACCACGCCCTCGCAATCTCGACCAACAACTGACCAATCCAGCGAGCTCGCCGGAGGTCTACCCGCTCAGCCAACCGCTGGATCGGTTCAACGATCCGAACACAGCGAATCGCTTCACTTCGGTATGCAGTACGATCTTTGTTGCGAGCCCAGGGTGTGATGAGGAGATGCAGGGAGCAGCCATCGTCTGCGAGAGCGTGCACAACCTTGTCGCACGCTTCAAGATGGATCGAGACGGATTGGCTTGGAAAGCGACACGTTTCCCGGACGAGCAGTTGAGCGATTGGATCCGAAGCTCCGATCCATGGTTCCGCCCCGTGCGTGTCGTCAATGCACCCGACGGAACCATTTGGATCGTCGACATGTATCGACGAGTGATTGAGCATCCCACGTGGATTCCTGAGGAATGGATGGCGAGGCTGGATGTTCGTGCTGGCGATGATCGCGGCAGAATCTACCGTGTGTTCAGAAACGACTATCGACCGAACAACCCCCTCCGAATGTCCGGGAAGTCCCTCGATGAACTGATCGGACTACTCGGTAATCCTTCTGCGGGCGTCGCAGATCTAGCGCAACAACAGATCATTTGGAATTTTCCCCAAGCCTTCAATCTGACGAGCTCGCTAGCGAACGGTTTGCAACGGGCGACGACGACCAACGCGCGCATCCGATGCTTCTCCATACTCGCCTATTTAGAGAAATTGGACGCGGCAACCTGGAATGCCGTCCTCCATCACTCCGATGGTGGACTTGTCTCATACGCACTCCATCACTTGAGTCGACTCCCCGAGTTACCCGTCGACCTCTTGCCTCAGATCGATGCATTGCTCGCGTCCGATTTGGCGAGAGAGGATGCCCGAGTTGCTAAGGAGTTGATCTATCTGGCAGGGAATCAGCGACCAGACCAAGCCCGCAAGGTCGTCGACCTGCTATCGGCTCATCGCGGGATTCGCGGTATCGATACGTTGGTGGATTTCATCGGCAACGATCGAATCGATGGATTGGTTGCGTCCATGCTCGATGCATCGGATGACCAGTTGCAGACCTCGTTAGACCGCTTGATGCCTCGGGTTAGCCCCCAAGGGCAGACGCGATTCGCCTCGTCGATTGAGAGCGTCCGTTCCGATCGCCCCTCTTGGCACTATCGTCTCGCACGGCAGCTAGCCATCGACCCCAAGACAGCATCGATCCTCAAGGAATCAACCACAGAACTCCTATCGCAACAAGCGAAATCTTCGCTGAGCGACACGAAGATTTCAGCCAGCGTACGCATGGCCGCTTTCGACTATGTGCTCGCTCGAATGAGCGATGCCGACGACGTGTCATGGCTGCTGGAGATTGCAAAGAATTCCGACGAGAACGATTGGGTCAACCGCCTGATCGATGGTGTTTTCCGACTGGGTACCAAAACACACCCACAACTGCTTTCGAACCTAGCGGATGCGAGCCCTGCGGCTAGAAACGCCATCGTTTCGGTTCTCGTGTCACAACCCAAAGCGGCCTTGCTACTGCTGGATCAAATCGAGTCGAATTGGCTTCCGAAGGACGTGGTCCAGCCGAGCCAATTGGAGTACTTGCGAAACCAAAAGGATAGTGAATTAGGAAAGCGAGTCCTTTCCATTTATGGCAAGGATGAAAGCATCAATCGCGCTGAACTCATCGCGGACTACGTCGAAAAATGGCCGGTGAAAACCGACCTGGAGGCTGGCAAGAAGCTTTTTGTCCAACACTGCGCCAGTTGCCATCAAGAACGGATGATTCAAGGAGAGAAGGTCGCAGCGATCGGACCGAGTCTGGAAGCTCTCAATCATTGGACAAACGATCTATGGGTGGTTGCCATCTTAGATCCGAGTCGATCGGTAGACTCCAAATACCGACGCGTGTTGATTCGTACGGACTCCGATGAAGTGATCGCGGGACTCAAGGTTCGCGAGACCGAAAAGGAAATCGAAATCATTACGACCGACGGCCGCATCCAAAACATCGCTCGCAATTCCATCCAGGAAGAGAAAGAGTCGATTCTGTCGTTGATGCCCGATGGCTTCGAGAAATCCCTCTCACCACAACAAATGGCCGACGTCGTTCGGTATTTGCGCAGCTCCAAATAACCGGAGACTGGGTCGAAAACCTTTTTGAATGGATCCGAGCATCCTCGCATTACGAGAGAGGATGCTCGACTCTCGTGCATTGCTTTCACCACAATCGTCCGGCCAGTCGTTCAGGACTCACTAAACGAGGATTCATTCCTATCTCTGCTACTGCCGAAGAGCAACGAAATATTCGACCGATCATTCTCAAGTCCGCGTTCCTGCCTACGTTTCACCGTTTAGACCCCGGTAGATTGGTTATTGGAAACAGGTTAAACTTTGCGAGTCACGAATTCTGCGATAACTAAATATCTCGACTTTGAGGATCTCCCATGTTTCGTTTTTCGCTATTGATATCGCTCTCCGTTCTTTTTTTGGGAAATATCGTGGAATCCGAAGAAAACTTAAAAGCATTTCCACCTGCGGAAGCGGGGAGCGAACGCTACGTTCTGCAACTCCCCGAAGTTGCCGACGAATCGCTCATCAAAGTCGAGTTGATCGTTGGCAAAAAGGTCACAGTGGACAGCGACAATCGATATTTCTATGGCGGTGCTTTGAAAACGGTGAATATTCCAGGCTGGGGATTCGATCGGTATGTTCTTGACAATCTCGGTCCCCTGGCTGGAACACGTATTGGGGTTGATCCGAACCAACCAAAGTCGGAGCGTTTTGTTTCTCTTGGGGGAGACCCCTTTTTGATTCGCTACAACAGCAAGCTACCGGTTGTTGTCTACGTTCCATCGGGAGCCGAAGTACGTTATCGATTGTGGCGCACGGTTGCCGATCAGACAGTCGTTCCAAAGCGTTAAGTCGTTTGCTTTATGATCGTAAGTACCGTTCCGAAGATACCAACTTGTTGAAAGGTTTGAGCTGTGGGATTCCAGGAGAAATCGATAGGGGTAGTGTCGTTTGGACGACGATGTTTCTCTGTGACATCATGCATGAAACTCGTCGGTTCGTTCCTTCTGTTCGGGTTATCTCTCTCGTTCTCGGAATCGAGAGGTCAGGAAGTACCCCAATACCAGCCGGGAACCGACGAATTATCCGGAACGATTCGTTTGAATGGCTCTGAGACCATGCAACCTCTTCTCGAGGCATGGTCCGTGGAATTCATGCGACTGCATCCCAAAGTTCAATTCGAGATGCGTCCAGAGGGGTCGTTGTTGGCCGTCGCTAGCTTCGCTGAAAAGGTCGCTTCGATAGGCGCGGTTAGTCGCGAGCTAACTGCCAAAGAGATCAAAGATTTAGCGATTCTAGGAGTCGACAATTTGCTTCAGATACCAGTGGCTCGTGACCATATCGCCGTGATTTCGCATCCTGCGAATCCGCTGACTTCGCTGTCGCGTGATCAGTTAAAGGAGATCTTTCAAACGAGGAGTGTTCCTCTTCGCTGGAATCAAGTGGATGATCGGTCGGCGACGAGTGATCTGGGAATCACCCTGGTCGGACCCAACGAACTCTCTGGGACTCGCGACAATTTCGCGCAGATGCTTTTTGGAGATTCGGATCAGATGTCCGGAGAGATCAAAAGTTGCGACAACCAATCGTCGATCATCGAGGAGGTTTTACGAACACCGGGCGCCCTCGGAATCCTTTCTCAGGTTTGGCTAGACGACTCTGCCATTGCGTTAGCTATTTCGGAAGATAAATCCAAGCCGGCGATTCTTCCATCGACCGACGATGCGAAAGAGGGATCCTATCCGTTCGAGCGCGAATTGTACCTCGTCGTCCGTAGTAGTGGGGAACTAAAACCTTCGCTGACAGAGCGGCGATTCCTGGATTTCACGCTTTCCCAACAAGGAATTAGGGTCGTCAAACGCTCTCGTTTCCTCCCCCTATCTCCCGAGCGAACCGAAGTCGCCCGGCGTCAAATCGGTTCGCTCTCTGCAGTGAAATGACTCGATCAGCGACCTTTCAGTCCCTATGGAATTTAAAAAACGGTTGCGTGACACTTTCACCGTTCGTGTCATACAACCGATCAATTTGGAGTTAAGCAAAATGTTACTTGGTGCATCCTATTCCTCCGACTCCCATCTCCGATGGATTCTTGTACTCACGGGATGGATCTTTTGTTCGATGGTCTCCGAACTCACTTCTCAAGAGGTGAGGGAGCGAGAGAGCGCACAACAAGATCCGAATGGGCGACTCGCTCCAGGCGTGACAGCGTCCGGAAGAAATTTTGGAGCGCGAGGCTCGAACCAAAATACTGGGGTGGTAATCACATCCATCGTTCCTGGGTCCCCAGCGCAAGTGGCAGGCATCGAGGTGCGTGATCAAGTGATCACCGTCAGCGGGTATCAAGTCGGGATTGTCAATGGAACCACCTATGACCTGGAACGTGAGGTGTGGTCTCGCGCCGATCGTGGCCAACCCGTTGTTTTGCTGGTCAAGGATTGGCGAACCAACAATCTCACCAACATTACGATCGATCTCAATCAAAATGCGAGCCAACGTCCCCCGATCATCAACAATCAGGTTGCCTCGCAGTTAACGCAGGTTCGTATCTGGTATGACCAATACCTGCAAAGACCGCCAAGTGAAAGCGAAACAACGGCTTGGCGGGAAAGTCTTTCGCAGGGTGGACTAACCTTGCAGGATATTCAATCTTACATCCTCGGTAGTACCGAATTCTACGATCGATTTGGAAGAAACAACGACGTCGGTTTCGTTTATGCTCTCTACGATAAAGTACTTGGTCGCCAGCCAATTCAATCCGAACTCTCACGCACTCTTTCTGATTTGAGTTCCTATGGAGGGAATCGTGTCCCGTTCGTCAAAAGTTTTTTAGCTAACCGACCGGGTGTGGCTCCCCCTGCCTCACAGGGGCTTTCCACGAAAGAACTCCAGAGCACCATGACCAGTTATCAAAAGCAGATGGGTTCATTCGTGACATGGGGATTCTATGGTGAACAGTCCGCGATCCTTTTCAAGTCGATCGCTAACGTGAAACGCATCGAGCAATACGAGGTTCCTGGCCGTGAAAATCGGCAAGAGCAACAGCGTCTGGCTAGCGAGGTTCAAAAGAACAGCGACAGGCTTGTGCAGATTGCCCAGCAGATCCGCGATCGTGCAGATCGAACGAATTCTATGTCGCGAGAAGCCTCGAAGCTGATGGACGACGCCAGCCGACTGAAGAGTGCCGCCGATCGATTAATCCGAGAGGTCTATCGATAAGCAGCCTACCCTGTGCGAAAAATGCGCTCCGACAATATTGGCTTCGAGAATCACTGGAAACGACCAGATCCTAGAGGACGATTAAAGGCGATGGTGCTGGTGGCCGGCGTCGTTGATTTCACTTCCAGGTACAAGTCGAAAACCTGTTGAACGCGTAGCGATTCCAATGGTTCAACGACGATCGATGATATGCGAAGCAGCAAAGTTTTTTGCTCCTTCTCCTTCGCACCGTGCCATCCTCGAATTCCGTCCGTCATTAACAACCGTGGAACGAGCAAACCAACTGCTCGAACTGAACCGCACAGGTACACTTGACGAGGCAGAGCGCCGGGAACTCGATCAACTTGAAATGGCAGAGAGCCTAATGCGGCTGGTGAAGGCCCGTATTCGCGCCGGCCAAGCACAGGAGCAATCCAAACAAGCGAGTTGCTCGTGCTGCCGCGGGCCACCGCCCAATGGCACTCACTTTGTTCGAACTGAGCCGCGGGCGCTAGCGCCCGCGGCACAGTAGGTGCAAGCTAAGCAAGTGACCGAAACCAGTCAGTGGAAGCCTCAAATTCATGATAAATAAGGTGTCAGGAACCGTTTATTGACATTTGTGTTGTAGTTTGCTATTTTGGTTGGTTATGGGAAGAGCAAAGCGAGCGGCAGTTGGTGGTTTGATTTATCATGTGCTAAATCGTGCAAACGCAAGACTTCCTATTTTCGAGAAGGACGAAGACTACGAAGCCTTCGAGCGAATACTAGAGCAGGCCATCGAAAGAACGGGCACACGGCTTTTGTCTTATTGTCTCATGCCCAATCACTGGCATCTTGTGGTCCAGCCGATCGAAAACGGAGAACTATCGAAGTTTACCGGTTGGCTAACCTTGACTCATACGCAACGCTGGCATGCTCATAGGCATTCCACGGGCCAGGGGCATGTATATCAGGGCCGATTCAAATCTTTTCCGATTCAGGACGATCTACACTTTATCACCGTGTGCCGATACGTCGAACGCAATGCGCTACGAGCTAATTTAGTGTCCAAGGCGGAGGAATGGCGATGGAGTAGCCTTTGGCGCTGGG
>JBIKLJ010000371.1:0-3506 GCA_044359895.1 Pirellula sp. | reverse complement strand
CCGGGGGAGCCTTAGTTTTTTCTACGGAAGAAACGCCAAAAAGTTAACGCCGGACGACGAGAGATCGACGCCCGGCGTTTTTCGTTTCTACCCAACGTTTTGGGCCTTTTCCGCGTCCGCGACGCCCGCCCCAAATATCTCGGTTAGGAAAGAGAGATCGCGGGCTACGACCGAAACGCGAGCCGTCCCCTCCGGCACCCCAGATCTCTACTGAGAACTCTCAAGATCTCCGTTTCCAAAGATGGGTTTGATTAACACAGCGGTAGCAAATCCTAACGGCCAGAAACCTTCTCCAATTTTGGCCCCGAAATCCAATTTTTGGTGGCGCGATAGTCAATAATCATTCCACTGAAACCGCTCACCTGGAACCAATCAAAGCTGTGAACATATGCTAACTCCGAAGAACCGGCCATGGCACGCTTCGATCGAACTAACGAAGTTTCGCCTCCGAGACCAGGATTCTGAACAAGATGAGAACTCACTTTACAACTCATGCTTGCGCCAGGCCGCTCGCCCGGCGGCTCGACAGTTTGCCGAGCTTGCTTTTTTGGAAAGTGGGTGGGAGTTCTCAGTTTTTGAAGAAGCGGAGTCTGTCGTCAAAATTCCCAGCGGCCGATTTGAGGAAGTGGACTCGGATGAGTATTTCGCGAACGCCAGACAAAATTATCAAGTGCTGAAGCAGTACTTGGGTGACGAGTACATAGCTCCAACGACATTTGAAGCTAGGTCCATGCGTCAAATGAAGATTCAGCCGACCGTAATCACCGACGCCCGAGCTTGTCACATGAAGCTCATTTGCCAGAGACTGATCAAGTTGTTGGCTGATTGGCTTTGGATCCCGGATGTCGACCCTCAAGACTCGAATTTCATGTCTCGACCAAAAAACTTTCTAATAACCGATGATGGAGTTCCCAAGCTCATTGATTTCACCGCGTATTACGATGTGTTCCGACTTTCGCGACATCGACTCGCCAGAGAAGTTAAGGAAAAATCAGGGCATCTTTTTCGCCACCTAACGTCTCTCACGATTCTCTAACGAAGAGGCGAGTTGCATACTTTCAATCAAATTCGGACAACATTGCGTCGTCCACTCGCCTAATTTGCGTGTAACCCTACAGATAGGGACCTGTTTCTTTCGGTCTCGCTCGATACCCGGTTGTTAATCAAATCGACGGCTGGTTCGTAGAAACCGGTGATTTCGGGCTTCACATTGCCTCTGTTGGGAGATTGCTATGCCGAAGGTCCGTGCTGTAGACGAGATGAATGAAACCGAGCTGCGAGCGGAGCTCGTTTCGCTGCTTGCCGATGGCGTCATTCGCTACATGCAGAGCGATCAGTTCGCGATCGACCACGCAGATCGGGATTTCGATACCGATTTCGAGACAGCTTGCCTTGAGGTTCCTGCCAAACCAGTGCTCTCTGTGACCAATCGAGTTAACGATCGATAGGTATTTTTCAAAAAGGAGAGCTTTCAATGGCAATCAACGTCGCCAAAGAGGTCGCAACGCTCCGGCACATGACCGTGTCGGAGCTGCGCGATCGGTACCACGAAGTGTTCGGCGAGGACACCAACGCTCGCAACAAACAGTGGCTAATCAAACGCATCGCTTGGAAACTACAAGCCAACGCGGAAGGAGACATATCCGAACGCGCTCGGCGATTGGCTCACCAGATAGCGATGGAGACAGACATACGAACGTCTCTGCCACGAGTGAACAGGCCAGCCACAACGGAAACGCTGGAAACGGCAACGACTACGATTTCGCCACCGGCCGACAATCGGATTCCATTGCCTGGGGCCAACTTGGTCAAGAAATACAAAGGACGCAGTATCCAAGTCATGGTGCGACCAAATTCATTCGAGTTCGAGGGGACTCAATACAAGACACTCACAGCTATCGCTCGAGTCGTCACAGGGCAAAAGAACATCAACGGATTTCACTTCTTCGGACTACGCAAAGCGGAGGATGCTCAATGAATAAGGAAAAAGAGATACGAAAGCTTAACTGCGCCATCTACACTCGCAAGTCGACCGAGGAAGGACTCGACCAAGATTTCAACACACTCGATGCCCAGCGTGAATCGGCCGAGTCATACATCAAGAGTCAAGAAGCCGAGGGTTGGGTCTGCCTTCCCGATCATTATGATGATGGTGGCTTTACTGGCGGCAATATGGATCGCCCCGCACTGAAACGCCTACTCGCCGATATTGAGGCTGGCAAAGTCGACTGTATCGTGGTCTACAAGGTGGACCGTCTAAGTCGATCGCTCATGGACTTCGCCAAGATGCTCGAAGTCTTTGAACGCAAGAGCGTGGCATTCGTCAGCGTCACCCAGCAGTTCAATACCACGAACTCAATGGGTCGGCTGATGCTCAACGTGCTCCTTTCCTTCGCCCAGTTCGAACGCGAGATCATCTCGGAGCGAACACGAGACAAGATGGCGGCCGCTCGTCGCAAAGGCAAATGGGGTGGCGGCTTGGCTCCGCTCGGATACGACAACGATCGCGAGGGTCGCAAGATTGTGGTCAATGAAGACGAGGCCGCACAGGTCCGTGGAACCTTCGAGCTGTATCTTGAGTGCCAGTCGATCATTCAGACAATCAAAGAAATTGATCGACGGGGATGGAAGAACAAGCTGACTGTTACTAAGAGCGGCAAAGAACGCGGTGGCCGCCACTTCGACAAGAGTTCGCTGTTCAAGCTGCTCACGAACGTCGCGTACCTTGGCAAAGTCCGCTACAAGGATGAGATCCATGAAGGCGAACACGACGCGATCGTACCCATTGAACTTTGGGAGAAGGTTCAAAAGCAACTGAAGCACAACGGTCGAACCGGTGGAATCATGGTTCGAAACAAATTCGGTGCTTTGCTCAAAGGACTAGTTCGTTGCGTTTGCTGCGACTGTGCCATGACTCCAAACCATACGACAAAGGGCGGCAACAAACGCTATCGCTACTACGTTTGCACTTCCGCTCAGAAACGCGGTTGGCATACCTGTCCGTCAAAGTCGATTCCCGCCAAGCAAATCGAGGATTTCGTCATCGAGCAGATTAAGAAGATTGGTTACGCGCCGGAACTGATCCAGGACGTAGTCACAAGTGTCGCCGACAAGATGAAGGGGCAGCTCAAGCAACTCGAAGACGAACGGTTGGCCCTTGGTCGCGACACTGCACGTTGGAATAGCGAGATCCGCAAGACCTCCGCACTGATCCGCCCCAACGAGACCGACTCGCCGGCAATCGCCAGATTGGCCGACCTCCAAGAACGGATCGCTCACAATGAACGCCGGATCAACACTGTGCTAAGCGACATCAAGAAGATCAGCAACAACTTGCTTACCCAGCAGGACGTCGAGACCGCGATGACCACCTTCGATCCAATCTGGGAATCGATGACATTCCGCGATCAAATCCGCTTGGTTCAAGTGGTCATCAAGCAAGTTGACTACGACGGCGAATCTGGACGCGTCACCATCACTTTCAACCCGATCGGCATTAAGAAGCG